>JAAUSO010000188.1 GCA_012033205.1 Richelia sp. SL_2_1
GGAGTTTATGAGTTAGGAGTTAGGAGTTAGGAGTTAGGAGTTAGGAGTTAGGAGTTATGAGTTAAGAATTACCAATTACCAATTACCAATTACCAATTACCAATTCCCAATTACCAATTCCCAATTACCTATTTTAAATATCAAAATGATAAGAAACGGCACCATCTTCACTGACTTTGAAATTAGCATTAAATTGCTTGGCTTGGTCGTCTAAAAATTGTCTAGCGGTGGCTGGTGGTAACTGGGATTGCATGGCAAAGCCTAAAACTGTGATGCGTCCTTCGTTTTCGGCTATCATGCGATAAAACATCGATTGTAGATGAAGATTCATTTGTTGCGCGATCGCTTTTTCTTCCTGTTTCCCTTGACGACGCATTCCCAGCCCTAACCATCCACCCAAAACTAAGCTGGGTAAACCAAATATCATCCCATTCAGAGCTGTCGTATTTAGAAGAGTTACTGCTTGATGGTTAACAAAATCGTGTTCGCTATAAGTACCAGGCGGTATTTGCTTATACATTAAATCTTTATCTCTCATTGCCTGACCTGATATTGTCATTAGCATAAACCCTAATGTAATCAACCAACCAGCAGCTAACTTCTCAGCAGTTTTCATAAGATTTTGAAAGTTTTGAGTTTAAGAACGATTCTAACCTTACTTCCATCAAAGCTTCCAGTCTTAAATCATCAAATTATCACTCGTTGAACCAAGAAGTCGGGTAACTTTCACGAAACCCGACTTCTGAACCCTAATTACTATTTACTGGGGTATATGTCGGGTTTTTGAGCAAAACCCGACTTCTAATAGTGGGAACTCACGTTAATACAACGTTGCCATAATTTAATTAAAACAAAACAAAATTAAAATAAATACACCCGACGACGATCAAAGATGAAAGTGATAATAAACGCCACCGTCTCGACTATGGTCAAAGGTAGCATTGAATTCCTTGGCTTTGGAATCTAAGAATAATTTAGCTTCTTCTCCTGTGATTTCGGCTTCTTTAGCAAAGCGCAATAAGGAAATTTGTCCTTTTTGTTCTTCCACAAGACGATAAAAAGTAGATTGAAGATGACTCATTAGCTGTTTTTGATGTTGCTGACGCAATCCCAATATCAGCCAGGTTCCAAATCCGACACCAGATAAACCCAAAGCTAAACCAGCAAAGGCTTTATCTGCGATTTCTTGTTTTTGCTCTTGAGTCTCTTGATTATTAGTCGATAATGCCTCCACAGTTACGTGCATGAGAAGAATAGATCCGAATGAAAGTAGCAAACCAGCGGAAACTTTTGTGAGAAACTTCATAGAAACACGACAAGATGTGATATCTTGCCGCGATCTTAACCTTAGTTACGTGTAGCTTCCAGTATACGGGAAAAGTAAAAGCGGGTGCGTGTCATGGCTTGACGTTGGATGCTAAAGCCGTTTTTTGCAAAAAATCGACGATATCGGCTTCACGATGCTGATATGCACGGGTAGTTTTACTCGGTCCTGGAAATAAACTACCAATTTTCTTTAAAATAACCAAAGCAAAGGTTTTAGGTGCAAAACTGAGAATTATTCTTTCTGTAGCGGTACTGCATAAATGGGATATCATTTCGCTGGCTTTTTCTTGAGGATAATGAATCAAAACATCCAAGCAAACAACTGTATGATACTTACCACTCAAGGCTTCTAAGTCTTGTACGGTAAAAATGGGATTATCAGCGTTCCCTAAAATTTGCTCGGCTCGCTCCTTTCCTTCTTCGACCATTTTTTCGGAAATATCGCTGGCGTAAACCTTGGCTCCGGCTTGAGCTAAAGGTATGCTCAAACTACCAACACCACATCCAGCATCGCATATTGAGATTTCTGACAAATTTTCATCGGCTTTTAACCAGCTAAGTACCGTATCTACGGTTTTTTGATGTCCTTTACGGATATCAAGCTGGACTGTGTTTACTTCACCATTGCCGTAAATACGTCTCCAACGATCAAAGCCGGTGGAATTGAAATATTCTTTAACAATGGTCTTATCGTCTACTACGTTCATAGATTTATATAATTTAATATTTAACGATTCCAAATCGAGAAAATGCTTATTATGGCTAGAATACATCAATTAAGCACGAAACAACCGATGAAAAAGCAGAAAACCACAAATCTGTAGCGGTAGCTTTGTGGTTTGTTGTGAAATATATTCAGTTTTATCTGCTATATAAAAGCTAGACAAGTCTAGACATTTATTTCTTGCTTCAACGGGGGCATGGGAGCGGTTAACCCTCAGCAAGCTTATTCGCAGAGCGAACGCTACGCGAACACGCTTTAGCCAAACGCGATAAATTAACTGCGGCATTCAAATCCCTATCTATTGAATGTCCACAGTTTTTACAATCGTAGGTTCTTTCTTTTAGTGGCATATCTTGAATATGTCCACAATTAGAACAAGTTTTACTTGATGGGAACCAACGATTTGCAATTATAATTTCACAACCAAACTTTTTAGACTTATATTCTAACTGTCGCTTAAACTCATGAAATCCACAATCCGCAATAATCTGAGCTAATTTGTGATTAGCTAGCATTCCTGATACGTTTAAATCTTCTATTACTATTTTTGCGTGGTTTTTGCATAAGTAAGTAGTGATTTGATGAAGAGTATTCTTTCTCAGGTTTGCTACCTTTGCATGGTGTTTACCTAGTTGAATTTTAGCTTTATATCTATTGTTAGAACCTTTTGGTTTTCTAGCAAAAGTTTTCGATAATCTTTTAAGTTTACTTAGGTGTGTTTTATAGTGTTTAGGATTAGGAAATACAACTCCTGTAGAAAGAGTAGCAAGTACTTTAACACCTAAATCAACACCTACTAAATCATGTTCTTTAACAGTTGGTTCATGTGTTTTTTCATAAGCAAAAGCAATAAACCAACTATTAGCAGTTCTTGATATAGTGATTGATTTGCAAGTAGCGTGAGGTAAGCCCTCGTAAGTTCTAACCCAACCTATGGTAGGAAGCTTAATAGACTTACCACCAACGGGAATAGGTTTACCGCCGGCATCAATTGTAAAAGAGTCATAAACACCTTTCTTTTTAAATCTAGGATAATCTGCTTTTTTCTGAAAAAATCTATCAAAAGCAGTACCTAAATTATCAAAAGCGTACTGAGTGATTTTCTGACAAATACCTTTTTCTTTAATCCAACTATATTCGGGTTTTACGTGGTTATTAAAGAATTTTTTAAGGATGTATTTATTAGGCTTTAATCCATCTTTGTAAAGGTTATTCCAAGTAGCTAAGCCCCAGTTGTATGTAAAGCGAGCTATACCAGCGTGCTTACACATAATTAGTTCTTGTTCTTTACTTAGTTTCAACTTTGTTTTGATGGATAAAAGCATTGCTCGACCTCAATACTGTGCTACTATATCTAGTATACCAGACGTTAAGAAAAATTAACAACATGGCTAAAATAAAATTTCAACCAAAAAACAGAGAAGCTTTTGATCAAAATCCTGTGCAATTTAAAGTATTGCCTGGAGTAAGGGACAAATTAAAAACCGTTCCTGACTGGCAAGAGCGGCTAAGAAAATATGTTGATGAATTGATTAGCGAACAAAATGACTAGCTTCGTCTAGGTTTGTCTAGGAACTACACTACTAGATAAAAACTCAATATTGTTTAAGGTAATAGTCGTTGCCAAGTTAATTCTTTAGTTGATTCGTCATAATTCCAACGTAACAAATTACTCGCATGAGCGCCTTCAATTCCCGATAAACCTATTGCTTGTCGCGGTGCTGATGTTGCTAGTGCGATCGCTATTTCTACATCACATATTCCCCATTTCACCAAATTTTGTACTCCTGCAAGCAGTGGTAAAGTAGTTCCCGATAAAGTTCCATCTGCTAACCGTGCAGTACCATCAGTAACTGTAATTTCTCGACTATCCCAAGGATAAGTTCCATCTGGTAATCCTAAAGGAGCCAAAGCATCGCTGACTAAGAAAAGCCCTTTAGTATAATCGCTTGCTCGTAACAATAAATCGATTATCATTGGTGAAATGTGTTTACCGTCGGCAATAAAACCACACATAACTTGTTTGTGGGTAATAGCCGCAGCTAATAAACCAGGTTGGCGATGATGTAACGGTGGCATCGCATTGAAAGCATGAGTCACCATCGTCGCACCGGCATTAAAGGCGCTTTGAGCTTGTTCTGCGGTGGCTTGGGAATGTCCTAAACTAACAGTGATACCCTGTTGACGCAAATCAGAAATTACTTCGTTCTCAGCATCCAATTCCGGCGCTAAAGTAATTATTTTAATAATCTCGGTGAAATCCCCTATAACTCTTCTCACTTCTGCAAGTGATAAGTTTAATAAATACTCTTGAGGATGTGCGCCGCGTTTTTCGGGATTCAAAAATGGTCCTTCTAAATGCACTCCCAAAATTTTTGCTCCCGAAGTTTGATTTTGCATAAAATCACAAATAACTTTAAGAGAACTTTGAATATTTTCGACAGAAGTTGTTACTAAAGTAGGTACAAATGCATCAACACCGCTATTCCAAAGATAATCGCAAATTTTTGGTAAATCACCGGCATTTTCTGCATTTAATTCTGGAAACGCAGTTCCCAAAGCACCGTTAATTTGTAAATCCACACCACCCAAAGAAAGGCGATCGCCCTCGGCATCCAATACTTGTAAATTAGTCAGGGGAACCCGTTTGATAATTTTATCCATGGACACTATTTGTTCAATAATCCCATCACGGTTAATAAACAACATTTGTCTATCTTTGTAACCGGGAACCAGAGCATTAATTATATTTAATGGAGTGGTAAAATTGCTTAGTGTTTTGAGATTCATGGGATTTACGAGATATTAGTTAAAGCTGATTCGATTTTGATAGAAACTAGTACTATTAATCAAGAATAAAAATATCATTTTTGGTAATTGGTAATGGGTAATTGGTAATGGGTAATTGCGAATTGGGAATCGATAATTGGGCATGGGAGGTAGACAAAGGAACAATTTAGAATTTTAATTACTTATAACTGCTAACTCCGGTACAGACGTAGCAATACGCCCCGTCTCTACGACTCCTAACTCCCTCAATCCAAAATCTCAAATCCAAAATTGCTTATGACTCCCCTAATCGGCATTATCATGGGTAGCGACTCCGATTTACCTACTATGGATGCGGCGATCGCAATTTGTGCAGAATTTGACGTGACTACTGAAGTTGCGATCGTCAGCGCTCATCGTACTCCACACCGCATGGTGGAATATGCTCAGTCTGCGGTTTCTCGCGGAATTAAAGTGATTATTGCTGGAGCCGGTGGTGCCGCACATCTTCCCGGTATGGTTGCCGCTTTAACCCCGCTTCCGGTAATTGGGGTTCCGGTTGCCAGTCGTTATTTACAAGGTGTCGATTCTTTACATTCTATCGTGCAAATGCCAGCAGGTATACCAGTCGCAACTGTGGCTATCGGTAATGCCAAAAATGCTGGACTTTTAGCCGTACAAATACTCGCTACTCATCAACCAGATTTACTCGAAAAAGTGATTCTATATCGTCAAAATCTCCGGGATTCGGTGATTACAAAGCAAGAAAATTTAGAAAAATTAGGCTACCAAAAATATTTAGAACAAATGTAAAGCCCTTATCAAAGTTATACAAATTGCGGTTAGAGAAAAAGGTACTCAAACTAACTTGCCCGCACTGGTATTTTTACTATTATTTATTCAATTAAAAAATTGATGATAAAAATAAACTCTAAATCGCAAATTCATGAATTAAAAAAGACCAAAAAGAATTATTTACATTTCTTATAAAAAATTCATCTTATTCTACGTAAGTAGCAAGATAATTTTTCGTATCAAAAAGCAATTATTACCAGATTTATTTGCAATCATAAAATTATGATATATTGACAAAAGGCTGATTCCAACGGTGATTTAGAGCTTCAACAACTGCCACAAATGACTTGAAATCCTAAAAAATAGTAACAACAGTTACAGAATTTACAAACAGTGTCCTGTAAATTTTGTTTTCTAACCGTTGTAACTTTTTTTCAAGGCAGCAAGTTCCCCAATGAAAAGGCTTTTAGATAAACATCTAACTATTAAAGAATTGATGAGGCTACTTGAGAGGTTTCCAAAAATACATAATAATAATGTTTAATAATCTTTCAAGAAAAACTAGTTGCAGCGACAGATGTATCATTGCTTTGTTGACTGTTAACTAGATTGTTTGATTTCCTAGTTGTTTAATAGCTTTTTCGAGGAACATCTTTTATAGGTATAAGAAACAAACATAAATTACCGAAGAGCAAATGATGCAATTCGGGAAAATGATGTTTTTTGATATCGAGTCTAGCTAACAAGCTGATTGTTAATTGGCTAGTTTCGACTTAGTAGTGGGATTGTTTTACCATAAAGAAAGCGGTGTTTTTCCAGTCAAGAAAAGTTAAGAAAGTTTTGGAGTGAAGATGCAAAAACTAACGCGAAAAAGAAATAATAGAAAAAATCGAATAGGTAATTCAAAACAGTCGCGAAGCGCTACACACAATAGCTCATTTGTCAAACAAGTAGAGCGAGGAATAAAAGGTTTAAACCCTAGTTTGCGTGCTTCTTTACCTATTGCAGGCTTAATTGTATTGGCTTGGAGTTATGCCGCAGTTGCTCAGGCTCCTGCAACCGAAGGACCAACCACAGCAGAACTCAAAGTTGCATTAGATACGCTTTGGGTGGCAATTGCAGCGTTTTTGGTCATCTTCATGAACGCTGGTTTCGGAATGTTAGAAACCGGAATGTGTCGTCAGAAAAACGCCGTTAATATTCTGACAAAGAACTTGATTGTGTTTGCTTTGGCTACCCTGGCATTTTGGGTAATTGGGTTTGGTATTATGTTCGGTGATGGAACCCCATACTTTGGTTTAAATGGGTTCTTGTTGCAGGGTGCAGACAATAGCCCCGTAACAGGTGACGCTTATGAAGGTGTTTTCAAATCACTGAACTGGGCTGGTGTGCCTTTGTCGGCGAAATTCTTATTCCAATTAGCATTTGCTGGAACCGCTGCGACAATTGTATCTGGAGCCGTAGCCGAACGAATCAAGTTTATTGACTTCTTAATTTTTAGCTTGTTACTAGTTGGTATTGCTTACCCAATTACCGGACATTGGATTTGGGGTGGTGGCTGGTTAGCCAAAGCGGAGTTCTGGGATTTTGCAGGTTCCACAGTTGTACACTCTGTTGGTGGTTGGGCAGCTTTAATGGGAGCAGCGATACTTGGTCCTCGTATAGGTAAGTATAGCGACGGTAGAATCAATGCGATACCTCCGCATAATTTAAGCATAGCGACCTTGGGATGTTTGATTTTGTGGTTGGGCTGGTTTGGTTTCAACCCTGGTTCTACAATGGCTGCGGATGCGAATGCCATTGCTCATATTGCTTTGACTACTAACTTAGCTGCTGCGGCTGGTGGAACTGTTGCTTGTTTTGTAGCTTGGGGTTATTTAGGTAAGCCAGATTTATCGATGATTATCAACGGTATTTTGGCTGGCTTAGTGGGTGTCACCGCAAGTTGTGCTTGGGTAAACTTAGGTAGTGCCGTAATTATTGGTGCAATTGCCGGAGGTTTGGTCGTATTTTCGGTTACGTTCTTCGATAAAATCAGAATTGATGACCCTGTAGGTGCGCTTTCCGTTCACTTGGTGTGCGGTTTATGGGGTACTTTGGCTGTAGGTTTGTTTGCTGTGGGAGCAAATCCCGACGGTATTTATGCCGCTGGACCAAATGCTGGTTTATTCTTCGGTGGTGGTATACAACCTCTATTCATTCAATTTGCAGGTGCTTTGGCTGTAGGAGGAATGACTGTCTTGCTCAGCACCATCTTCTGGGTAGCGTTAAAAGCTACATTGGGTATTCGTGTAACCCGCGAAGAAGAATTGGAAGGTTTGGATATTGGTGAACACGGAATGGAAGCTTATAGCGGTTTTGCGAAAGAAGTTGACACCATTGGATATGGTGAAATAGATAGACCTGGAATTTCAACACCAGGAGATATGCCTAGTAGTTTGTAAGCAACTGAGAAGTCGGGTTTTTTAGATTATTCTCTGTTCTAAGAGATATTTAACCTCAAAACCCGACTTCTGATTACTCCTATACCATTCTCTCAAAAACCTCTTTCCTCTCTCTTGAAAAGTTGCTCATGGGGGAGACCCCCAAGACCGCACTTTCCGCTGCGTTCTCTGCGTCTAGTAAGGTTTTTAAGTACTTAGACAAAATTAATTGTATATTCCGTCCCAAAGTTTCTGAGGATATCTTCTACAGCATTTACTAAAACAGAATAGCTCTCATAGGCATCAATTTTTAACCATTGATATTTAATAAAACGCCATAGAATTTCTATAATATTTAGATGAGGTGAATAAGTTGGCAAGAAAAAAATATATAATCCTTTTTTTGCCCATTCATCTTCTTTATTCCATAAAAAGTTATTTTGATGTATGGAAGAATTATCCATTATTAAAAATGTTTTTTTATTAATTGTTTCGCAAAATTTATCTATACAAGCAATTACAACATCACTATTGATGCTACAATTAAAAGTATACGCCGAAAGTTGATTGTCACGAGTCAAAAAGCCTAAAACATTTAATCTCTTACTTTGTTGACTTTTTACTTCCGTTTTTTGCTGACTTTCTTGCCATGCATAAGGAATATATGGAATCAAACAAAAGCCGCTTTCATCGACATATCTAATTTCTATTATTCCCTGTTTCTCTTGTTTTTTTAATTCTTCTAATTCTTTTACTTTTCTTTCGTATAATTCAGGTAGAGGATTATCTGCAACTACTCTCTTGATTCTATACCATCCCATATTGAGTGACTTGATTACTCTTTTTATTGTCTTTCTACTTGTGATTATTCCCCATTCTTCTTTAACTTTTTTTTGGACTTTTTCAATGTTTTTTGGTGTTTCTTTTACCCAATTCTTTATCTGAATAATTTGATGGTCATTAAAGAGCTTTTTTCGCCCGCGACCTGGACTATTATAAAGTCCTGCAAACTTTAATGATTCCCAAGAATTGAACCAGTTATAAATTGTGTTCCGACTTACTTTAAATATTTGAGATAGTTCTGATATCTGATATCCTTGATAGCTTAATCGAATACAATGTACTCTAGTTCTTACCTGATAATATTTGCTGCATTGGTAAATTCTGTCTAAAAGTTTTAATGTATCTTTTGTCAATCCTTTTATATATCTCATATTTTGTACTAATACATGACTTTAAACCATAAAGCACAGATATGTCGTTAGCCTATATCTCATACTTCATTTTGACTTCTTCATAATTATCTCAAACTGTGGTTATAAATATATAATTAATTTTGTCCAACTACTTAGGTTGTACCAAAGAAGTTTAAGCCAGATTCAAAAACTGAGGTAACGTCAATAAATTCGGTGGAATTATCATCATTGGCATTCAAAACATTTTCGCCAAAGCCAGCAGAACCACCGAGACCATTGATAAGAGCGTTGCTAGCTGTACTCATAGATAATCTCCAAATATTTTTAGGTATGACTAAGTGTTTGACGAAATCACATAACAAGTAAGTAGCGAAGTTGAATCCCAAATGTCAGACTTAGAAATCAAGAACTACTATTAAACTGCCTCAGCAGTTATTTTTGAATAATCTGGAAATAACTGCTATAAAATTAGTTGTTGGCTTAAAATTAATCACCATTAGAAATAGCAGCAGCAGTTAAATAATTGCTGCCGTGAAGCGAGAATAAGAATGCAATTGGACTAATAATGCTTGTTAGTCTTCAGGTTTATGTAGCAGCACCAATTACAAATAAGTCTGATATTTCAGTTGTGTTTTCAGATGTAGATGTAGATGTAGATGTAGATGGGACAAATTTTGTGTTGATAGTTTCTTGGTAAACATTCAAATCAACTTGCCAATTGTCAATGGCTTGATGAAGATTTTTCTTGCGTTCAGAGACATTTTCTCCAGTAATTTCATAACTAAAACTACCAGAAAAAATCAAAGCTGGAATACTCGTTTTCTCAGGTAACTGCAACGCTGTGTCGGTCACACCTAGCAACAACTGACAGTTTTCCATTTGGTAAGATAAGTTGAGTGAAGCTCGCATAGGCGCATTCCCAATTTCTTGCCAAGTACCTTTTGACAAAAGGGTTTGTGTCAAGTATTTGTAAGCTGAATCTTGTTCTTGGTTGAAAGGAACGTAACCTCTATAATTGATGCCTATCCCTTCATATTCTGCGTTTGACAATGTATCTACATATTTACGAGCAATGTCTGGAATTGTTATATCGGAAACAGCTTTGTCTTCAACAATTTCCAGAAACATGACTCGATTTGTTTCAACTACAATACTAACTCCATTAGTAAATATCAGTTGAGATACATTATTTTTATAAATTGGTTGACGAGCCAATTCCCAATCATTTGAAATTGTGTTGGTGTATTTAAAAAATTCTAAGGTATGGATGTTTGGTTTGATATTTTTGACAGCAAGAAGAATTGCAAACTCTCGAATCTTTAAAAGTTGGCTCATTGGTTTTATTTTTTCTGATGGATTAATACAAAAACTAACTATTCGGTATGAAAACTTACGCCCATTTGAGACAGTTTTCATGTCCCAATGTGCGCGGAGACGTACAGCTATCGGGAGCAGCACCAAAACCTCACCCTTGTTATCAGGTGTGTATTTTGGTGCAACAGTAGATACTGACGCAGAATTTATAACATCCAACAAAAAAGCGCGGATGACTTAATTGTCAAAAATGCGTAACAAATATGTATCTGATACAACGAAAGCTTAACTATTTACAGATAAAAGAGTAGTGCAACAGTTATATTAATTCCTTCAGCAAAAGTGTGTTTATCTAGATACTTGTATGTAGATTTAAAACATCTTGAGCTTATTGTTGTATTTACTGCTTTTAAGCTTTTCTTCAGAATATTAAGAGAAGAATACCTGATATTAATGTTACTTGTAAAGGTAATAAATACTTAAATATTGCCTGTGCTATTGCATACTTTTTTATATTTCGGGATAAAAGTATTATCGGAATAGAGAACCGCAATTTTACGATATTACATCATCAGTGCAGAAACTTTTATTCTCTGAAACCCTTGTTTTTCGTATTTGTAGTTACTAGCAGTACATCCAAAGCTGACCGACTATAACTCGCGTGCGAATCTTTATCCTATAAAACTTTTAGCATAAACCTTTTATCTTTTAAGAAACACAAAAACACTCCTATTATCGACTCGTGCGACTCTAATGTTTTCGTCTAAATAAGTTGTTACGAATAATTTTTCTTTACGAAAAACTTCAAAAATGGGAATTTTTAATTCAAAAAAAGGAAAAGGAAAAG
This sequence comes from Richelia sp. SL_2_1, assembly GCA_012033205.1. Classification (GTDB taxonomy): domain Bacteria; phylum Cyanobacteriota; class Cyanobacteriia; order Cyanobacteriales; family Nostocaceae; genus Rivularia. The sequence continues at coordinate 11,395 of JAAUSO010000188.1, forward strand.
GTTTAGTTTGTTTAAATTCAAATGTACTAAAAGTTACCAAAGCAGTTTTTTCATCTTCATTAAACTTCCAAACTCCTTCTACCTCCATTTTCCATTCTGCAAAAGAAGCTACTTCAATCAAAACATAATCGCAAGCAATAATCGTACTATTATTACCTGCTGTCAAATTCTCCCATATCTCAATATTTGTTAGCGCCCCCTCTTGAACTGTGTCAGTCCCAGAAGTAACTAAAGTCTCATTAGAATTATATGCAACCTGCCAATTACCATATATTTGAGGCAGATTCTCAAAACTTAACGGGTGGGGAGTTGGATTGATTTCCTCCAACTGTCGCACAATTTCATCTACAGTTGGTTCCGGCTCAGAAGATAAAGCTTTCCGCAACGATAAACCTTCTATACGTCTTATCAGTTCTGTTTTTAAAGATTGCCTGTTCGCATCCGATACCATGCACCGATAACTCCTTTTAAGAAAAATTACAAAACGATTTGCGTAACAAAAATTTTAACTTATTCAATCCAAAACGCTCGAATTCGGTCATCCTTCACAACCAAATATATAGATTTAAATCTTAACGACACAAGCACATACCCATAACTGGTAAAATCTGCTGATATCCGATTTGATGTCAGCACTAGTAAAAAGTACTCGCCCGTTAGATTGTTACTCATAGGCGCAACCAAACCCGACTTATACCCAAATTGATTCCATAATCATCACTTTCTTTGACTCTGACGAGCAAGCAACGCTTCTACCAAGTCAGAACGGTTTTCAGCCGCCACCTCTAAAAGTTTTGCGATCGCCTCTTCCACAATCACTTCTTTATAAGGTGCATCTTGCTTGCCGAGTTCTAGCTGTAGCTCTAAATGCAGGCGGTCTAGCTGTTCGAGTATCGTAGAAGAAAGCTGAAAAGTTGATTTACGAACTACTAACTTGTTGACTTGTTGACTTTCTGGCTTGTCATAATCCTTTGGATTTTGCTTAACTTGCTGACTTGCAATAAGATTATCTTGTTGAGAAGTTAACTTGTTCACTTCCTGAGAAGTTGGATTGGTATCTATTCTTTCGATAACTTCTTGACTTTCTATATTTTCAACTTGCTGACTTGCTGACTTGTCAGATTCCTTTTCCTTTGGATTTTGATTAACTTCTTGACTTTCTATATTTTCAACTTGCTGACTTTTTAACTTGTTCACTTCCTGAGAAGTTGACCTACTATCTATTTTTTCTGGGACTTCTTGACTTTCTATATTTTTAACTTGTTGACTTTCTGGCTTGTTAACTTCCTGTGTATCTTGTTTAGACGTATTGCTAGGTGATGTTTTTTTACGTCTAGTTTGCCGAATTTTTGAATTGCTAGCTTGTTGAGAAGTTGGCTTTTTAACTTGTTGAGAAGTCTCCTGTGTAGTTTTATTAGCCGCATCTTCTTCAACTTCTTGACTTCCTAACTTGTCAGCTTGCCCACTTGTTGACTTGCTCAATTCCTCAAATCCTGCCAAAACCTTATCAGTAGAGGTTAAGGGGTCGTTGTCTTCTCCCAAGCGGGCGCGTTTTCTTACCATGTAATTATTCTCCTGCTATAAATTGCGCGATTGCTTTGTAGGGCGCGATT
>JAAUSO010000189.1 GCA_012033205.1 Richelia sp. SL_2_1
CGTTCAACTCATAACAGACGTTAGCAATACGCCCCGTCTCTACAACAAACTCCTAACTCCTAACTCCTAACTCCTAACTCCTAACTCCTAACTCCTAACTCCTAACTCCTAACTCCTAACTCCTAACTCCTAACTCCTCACTCAATTAAACCTCACCACTTCTTCAACTTTTGTCAAATGAGAAGTATCTCCTTTTAACTCCAATAACCATTTTGGCTCTTGACGGACAACTTTTACTAAGCTACACAAAGAAGCTTTAACTTCTGCGATGGCAATATCTCCTACTAAACCCATGGCTGCACCTAATACTGATGCACCATGTCCGACTAATAGAATATCTTGGGGAGAATATTCCCTTGCTATACATCTAGCAGTTTGCGCGGAACGTTGGCGCATTTTTTCACGAGTTTCGGGATAATTGGCTGCTATTTGTGGTGTGTAACTAACGTCAATTTGAGGATATAACTGCGCTAATTTTCGAGTTGAAAGTTTTCTTGGTTCTTCAGTCATCCAATCGGGATTTAACCATTCACTCAATCCGGTTTCCAACTTGATCGGTAAATCCAAAACCGAGGCAATTATAGCTGCTGTTTGTACGGTGCGTAAAAATGGGGAAGCGAAAATATGACTAATATTTTCTTTCTTGAGACGGTTTGCTAATTGCTGAGCCTGTACTATACCATCATCTGATAGCGGTGGATCATAACGTCTTTCGGCTGTTAAAAACCATTCGGGGTTTACAAAGTCGAGACGATTAGCGTGTCTGGCTATCCAGATGATTTGTGACATGAGATAAAAGCTGAAAATAATGCACAATTAATTAAGATTTAATATTATTACATTAATCGTAATTGTTTGTAATATCCTTTGTGTAAGAATTTTTGCACTAGGTAAAAATAAAATTTTATTCGTAGGGAGTGGTTTAATTCTCTACATCTGGGTAGTGGACAAATTTTATCTAATCAGCTAAATATACAAATTTAGTACCCACTATTCGGATATTGTAGGGGAGTTTGAGTTGAATAAGGAGAATTAAACTGTTGGATATTGGGTTGTTGAAAATTGGTATTTCCGCTGTTAATAGGTAAATTATAAGTATTAGGATTAACTGTTGGATTATCTCTATTAGTCAATCTATTATAGATATTATTAACTCTTTGCTGTATTTCTGGACTATATCTATTACCTGTTATCGGAGTGTTATTAAAGTTGTTATAGGGATTTTGTATTTGATTATTTAAAGATTGATTATTAAAATTTGGTTGATTATAGTTATTTGTCGGTAATTGATTACTATTAAAGTTGCTATAGGGATTTTGTATTTGATTATTGAAAGTTTGATCATTAAAATTTGAATTTTGTTGATTATAATTCATTGCAGGTAATTGATTATTAAAATTGTTATTAGGGTTTTGTATTTGATTATTTAAACCAGATTGATTGAAATTATTATATGTACTATATGGATTTTGTTGTTGATTATTTAAAGGTTGATTAAAAATAGTAGTATCAACCAGAGGACTAGTTCCGTTTTGCCGTAATTGTTGATTGATAGATGACGCTGGTATAGTTGAGCTATTATTATTTAGCGGTAATTGACCAAAATTATTTGTATTAGTTGAAGGATTACTTGAAGTATTAGAAGTATTACTTGAAGTTGTTGAATTTGCTGGACTTTGGTTATTTGACTGATTTATTGCTGTTTTTAAAGCACTTTCTGAAAGTCCATTCTGATTTTGAATTGCTGAATTATTATTATTTGTACCCAAATTAAATGAGTTTTGAGGAGTTTGTAAACCAGAAGCAAATGGAGATAAATTATTAGATAAGGTATTAGTATTTCCCGCCTGCTCGTTACTACCAAAATTAAATTTTAATAAATTTTCAGCTTGAGATATAAAAGGGTTTTGCGACGATGTTAATGAATTATTACTATTATTATTGGCTTCTGATGTTGTATTTGGTTTAATTTCATTTGCGGCTTGATTTTTTTGAGCTAACTCTAATATTTTAGTTAATTGTTCTTCGTTTTGTTTTTTGAATTTATTACTATCTAGAATATTTGTAATTATCGGTATCTGGGCTTTTTTTTGGTCGTAATCAAGAATTGATAAATTATCGATATCAGCAGCAATAGCTCTATCTTCTTCCGACAGCGAAGATTGATTTGATGATGTTGGTGAAGATGCTGTTTGATTTTGAGCAAATTTTAAAAAGTCTGGATTCGTCCAATATTCTCTAATTACAAATCCCATAGCAGCTAAAAAAACCGCTGCAACTAGAAAACTCGGACGGGTTAAAACCGATAACCGAGCTTTCAGGTAACGTAAACGAGGGGAAGCAAAGCGAGAACGTGACATAAACAACTCAACTTCTAAATTAAAGACTTATTTTAACTTAATTAATTTAACTCAGATTATTCTCTAATCCTAACGGTTTTAACCCAGAATTTGTTTTTTATTTATTAACAGATTGTTGATTTCGCATCCTTTCAGGGCTACCTGTGGGAATAGACGCAATCAATTTTTGAGTATATTCTTGTTTTGGCTCGCGGTAAATTTGTTGGGCGTTACCACTTTCGACTATTTCACCACGATTCATCACTAAAATTCTGTCGCTGATAAATTTGACAACGCTTAAATCGTGAGAAATAAAAATATAGGTTAAACCAAACTCATCCTGCAATTCTTTAAGCAGATTTAACACTTGCGCTTGTACCGATACATCTAAAGCGGAAACCGACTCATCACAAATGATAAACTTAGGATTTAAAGCTAGGGAACGTGCAATACAAACCCGTTGACGTTGACCTCCAGAAAATTGATGTGGATAACGGTTCATTGCATCACCACTCAATCCAACTCTTTCTAATAAATATACTGCCCGTTGTTGTCGTTCTTTCTTATTCTTACCAATAGAATGAATTACTAAGGGTTCCATTACCGCTTCTCCTACTTTCATCCGCGAGTCTAAAGCGCTAAAAGGATTTTGGAAGACAATTTGCATTTCTCGACGCAGTTTTTGTAATGCTTTTCCTTTGAGCTTGGTAATATCTCTTCCTTCAAAAATTATTTGACCGCTCAAAGGCTCTACCAATCGCAGTAAACTTCTACCAAGGGTTGTTTTACCGCAACCCGATTCTCCCACTAATCCCAAGGTTTCCCCTTGTTTAACGTCAAAGGAAACGTTATCTACTGCCATAAAATGACGTTTAGTACCACCAAACATTCCCTTGATGGGATAACCGACTTTCAAGTTACGGATTTGTAAAAGCGGCTGTTGTTTTTCTAATGTTGCTAATCTTTGAGCAATTTCCTCGTTAGTTACTTCTGGTGGTTGTGTTGGTTGTTGTTCTTTTATTACTATGTCCCCTGTGGCTGTTTCTTCTACATTCATGTAGTCGGAAACTGTCAGCAATTTTTGAGGATGACGATCTAAAGTTGGACGACAAGCAAGCAAACCTTTGGTATAAGGATGTTGGGGATTTGTAAATATTTGTGCTGCGTCACCTTGTTCGACGATTTTTCCTTTATACATCACGGCGACTTTATCCGCAATTTCCGCAATTAATCCCAAATCGTGGGTAATAAAAATCATCGCCATATTGCGTTGTTTTTGCAATTGTGCGAGTAAATCTAAAATTGTCGCTTGTACCGTCACATCTAAAGCGGTTGTGGGTTCGTCAGCAATTAGCAGTAATGGGTTACACGAAATTGCCATTGCAATCATCACCCGTTGTAACTGTCCCCCGGAAAGTTGATGGGGAAAACGTTCTAATATCGCTTGTTTGTGTTGTTCAACTAACCGTGGAAGCTGTTGTTCGTCTAGTAATTTCGGCGATGTTTTAATTAAATTCTCACGAATTTGCTCGTCACTAGGAAGCAGCTTTACTTCTTGCAAACTATCAATTGCTTTTTGACGTGCTTCTATTTGAGAAATATTCTGATGTCGTAAAATTGCTTCTGTTAGCTGAAATCCAATATTATAAACCGGGTTGAGCGAAGTCATCGGTTCTTGGAAAATCATCGCAATATCGCCACCCCGGTAGAGCTGTAACTCTTTTGCTGGTAAATTCACTAAATTCAGTGCTTCACCGTTTTCTTGAGGACGAAACCAAATTTCACCGCCACTAATTCTACCAGGATTCTGCAACAAACCCATCACAGCCAGGGATGTCACAGATTTACCACTCCCCGACTCCCCGACTATCCCCAAAGTCTCTCCTCTATGCAATTGAAAAGAGATTCCGTTTACTGCTTTGACAACGTTACCATCATCGGAAAATTCAACTTGCAGGTTGCGAACATCTAAGACTGTTTCTCTCATGGAAGTCGGGGTAGATTCTTAACTTTAATTTAACTGGATTTTAACAGCAGCTTGGAATTTGTCAGTAATATTAAGTGATTTTTAATTTTTTAATGTTTTCATTTTTCTATTTCTATAGCGGTAGCCACAATTGTTAGAACATTCCCCTATTCCCTTTTTCCTATTCCCTATTCCCTCTTCTCTCTTCTCTCTTCCCTCTTCCCTAGATTGAATATTATAGATAGTTTATAACAAATGTTGCAATAGATACGGTAACAAATGTAACGAATATTTGTCTTGTGTTTGTTTGTAAAATTTACGTAAACCCAACAACGTAAAATTGTTTGTGATGTCATTAAAAATTAAAGACGTTGCAATGCAACGTCTCTACATCCCACAATACCTAAAACGGTATCTCATCTTCAGGAATTTCTTCTTCTACCTTTGCTCGATAAGTACTAGGTGCGGGTTGCGGCTGAATATTCTGGGGCGGTGGGGTATTAACTTTATTTCTCGGTGGAGTGGTTGCAACTACAGGAGATACTTGGGGAGTGCTAATAGGAATTGTTTGAGTTGGTTGTGTTTGCATCCCATTGATGGAAAACTCACCAGATAAAGAATTATTTCCCGTAGAGTTCATCTCAAAACCTGCTCCCAGATGGTGAATTTGCTGAACCGTCATTTCAGCACGCTTCTCTTTGAAACCTTCCGGACGTTCAATTGTATTCATGTTCAAACGTCCAATCAAAATCACGCGATCGCCAATATGATAGTTTTGTTGAATTTCTTTGGCTAAGTTACCCCAACCCACTACTTTTAAATTGGCTGGAGGGTCATTTTCTCGCAATCCCCCAAACTGTACCAGCATTTCCGTAATCTCTAATTGATTGTCTGCTGTATAACGCAGTTCGGGTTCTTGAATAATCTCTGCCATCAATACACAACTATTCATTTAATCCTCCTAAAATATACAATTATTAAATATAGGACTTACGAGCTTCGCAGTATGACACGGTAGCATAATTATTGTCACAATTTGTCACAATTGCTCGTTGGTGCGTGACGCTACAAAGCTTATTACTATATTCAAATTTTTTCATAGCGTCACGCACCCTACAATAAGCCTTTTTGCTAAACCCTAACTAAGTCTTAAAATATTGGTCAATCGCCAACAAGCAATCAAAAAATCAAAAAATCAAAAAATCAAAAAATTAAATTCTACTTGCTGCAATCAATCCCATCTATGTTCAATTTCTGTTTGTTTTTCAAACTTTGTCAATCAAATCAAAAATTAGTTTCTCACTTAAAACCTATTTCTATGATAAAAGCCAAGGGAAAGTTACTAACATTTATAATCAATCGTTCGGCAACTTTCCTTGACTGCTGATTCTGCACTTAAGTACTATTGTACCATTATGATGAACAAAATCGACATAGGGAACCTTTTTCAATTTCTTGAATTGCAATCTTTATAGCTTCTTGAAACGATTTACACCCAAATTCATCAACGCACATCAATTCATAACCTTTCCATACTCGATATCCCCATCGTTTATCTAATGCTTCATGAGAATGATAATATGGCTGTATTACGTAGCCTTTATACTTGACGATTTCTTTCGTAATATACATATATTATACAAAGTGTCTCCACAACATCACTTATCTGCGCGGACACCCTTAATCTTCGTTGATCGATATCACACCCTAATTGTAGTGAAATCACTGACACCGACAATCTAAAATTTACATATATATTTTCGGTGTAAAAGATTGATAAAGAAAGCTTCAGTAAATACAATTGAATGAAATTTGATTTCAATTAAATTCATACTTATAAATATCTAACAATAGTGATATTACTGAGTAATTAATCAGATTTAAATATGGCAATAATACTTAATGTAAGTCTATTTACTTTCTTTTCCCAAATCTAAGTTGTATTATTAGCGCAAACCATTCTATTCGGCGAAAGATCAGTGTCAACAATTAAAAAGTATCGCTATGGTCAGGACTCGTGGCGCAAGTTGTTTTAGAAAACGTTTACAAGAGTTTTCCTACCCGAAAAGGTGAAAATGTTGCTTCTAAGGGCGCTCATCGTAGCGAAAGTGTGAATGTACTGCGGCGAATTAATCTCACCGTCAAAGATGGCGAATTTATGGTGATGGTGGGACCTTCTGGCTGTGGAAAAAGCACCTTGCTGCGCTTAATTGCAGGTTTAGAGGATGTTACGGGAGGTAATATTTCAGTAGGAAATCGTCTTGTAAACTACCTTCCTGCTTCTCAAAGAAACATTGCAATGGTGTTTCAAAATTACGCTCTTTATCCCCACATGACGGTGTATGACAACATCGCTTTTGGATTAAGATTGCAAGCAAATAGTGCAGAAACAGAGCAAGGGAAATTATCCCAAATAGCAGTAAATTTACTGGTAGCAGTGACAAGAAAGTTACCAAAAGGTTTGCGATATGTTTCGGATCGAGAAAACTTAGTCAACGAGAAAGTAAGTAGTGTAGCGCAATTATTGCAAATTGAAGAGTTGTTAAATAGATATCCCAAGGAATTATCTGGGGGACAAAGACAACGAGTTGCCTTAGGACGTGCTATTGCTCGCAACCCCCAAGTATTTTTGATGGATGAGCCGCTTTCTAACTTGGATGCAAAATTACGGACGCAAACCCGCGCCCAAATAGTCAAGTTACAACGTCAACTAGGTATAACTACAATTTACGTTACTCACGACCAAATAGAAGCAATGACAATGGGCGATCGCGTAGCAATTCTTGATCGCGGTGAAATAATTCAGGTTGCTCCCCCATTAGAAATTTATAATCGTCCCGCAAATCGTTTTGTAGCAGAATTTATCGGTTCACCACCAATGAATTTTATTACAGTTAAATTTCAGTCACCTTGTTTGATCACTAAAGGCGATTTCCGCTTAACTTTACCAGAAACCTGGGGTAGCGCCTTACGAAAATACAACGGACGAACCCTGATCTTAGGAGTTCGTCCGGAACACTGGCATTTAAGTTTACCTGCGACTAAGAATTTACCAGCACAAGTAGAATGGACAGAAAATCTCGGCAACGATAGTTATCTAGCAGTCAAACTGATTGAAACAAGCTTTCAAAAAGAATATTTAACAACAGATTCACTACAAGTAAGATTACCACCAGAAAAATTGGTAAATAGGGGAGAGAAAGTATGGTTATCCCTAAATCCAGAGAAAATTCACTTTTTCGATCCAGAAACCGAATTAGCTATATCTCCTAAAACTAATTACCTATCTTTACCGTTTGAATAAGGTTAAAGGTTTAAGGTCAAAGGTCAAAGGTTAAAGGTTAAAGGTTAAAGATCAATTTTTAGTAACAACCATCAACTATCAACTGTCAACTGTCAACTGTCAACTGTCAACTAACCTCGACTACCTGCTCTTGCTCGGTTTCGACAAACTCTTGTACGCGAGCGCGGTATGTTCTTAAGGATTCGTCAGCCCATTCGCGATCGTTACTGTTAACGTATAAATGGACTAATGGTTCGCTTGCATCTGGTAGAACTAATACCCAACTATCATCATAAGGTTGACAAATTTTTACCCCATCAATTAATTCTAATTGTTCTTGGGGATGAGTTTCTACCAAGTGCCGCATTAATGCACCTTTTACCGTCCAAGGACAGCGGGTTGTATAAGTTTTGTGAATGACGCGGGGTAATTCGGAACGCACTGTGGTAAGAGAACGTTCTTGAATTGTCAGCATTTCAATTATTTTGGCAATACAGAACATTGCATCAAATCCGGGATGCAGTTCTGGAACAATAAAGCCAGTGTCACCGCTACCACCTAAAACTACATTAGGATTCTGTTGACAAGCTTCCATTAACGCTGTGGGATTTGCTTTGGTGCGAATCACTTTACCATCATGACGACGAGCGATTTGTTCTACCGCCGAGGAAGAATGAACTGGTACTACTACACTTCCTCTGGGGTTAGCGGTTAATATCATATCCACCATTAGAGCCGTAAGCATTTCTCCTCGAATCGGGATACCGGATTCATCAACTAATACCAATTGTTCGCCATTGGCGGTGACTTGTACCCCAAAGTTGGCTTTGAGTGCTTCTACAACATGACCTAATTGGGTGAGCAAAGCTTCTAAGTCAGTTTCGGAAGTGGCGATTTTATTTAAACTAGCATTAAGTACCACCGCATCCGCACCAAATTTATCCAACATCTGCGGTAATACAGCCCCAGAGACTCCATAAACGTAATCAATCACCACTTTTGCCCGACTGTGACGGATGGTATCGATATTGAGGAGATTTTCAAAAGCGTTGCAGTAACGGTCACCTAATTGGCTGGGATAGGCAACATTACCAATTTCATGAATTTGTACCCGTCGCATATCTTCTTTAAAATATGCCCCTTCGATTTTCTTTTCTTTGGCTTTAGGAATATTGATTCCCTTAGCATCGAGAAATTCAATCAGGATATAGTCGGGACGATTAGGATGAATGCGGACGTGAATACCGCCAGCTACACCCATATTCGGTATGATGGTACGAGCAATTGGTAAAGCTGTTGCATCTAAGTTTTGGATTTCGATGCCTACAGACATTAAACCAGCAATCAATGACCGAGTTACCATCCGGGAGATAGTCCGCTGATCTCGAGACACCGTAACTTGGCAACCTGGTTTTAAAGTAGAACCGTAAGCAGCACCCAATTTAACGGCAAATTCTGGAGTAACATCAATATTTGCTAATCCTTGAACGCCCCGTTGTCCAAATAAATTACGTTGAGCGGTGTTACCCCAAATCAAGTTTATATTTAGAATTGCGCCCGACTCAATCTTTTTACTCGGCCATACCCGCACACCGGGACTAATTTGAGCTTCTTCTCCCACAGTGGAAAGTGAACCAACTACCGCAGCTTCCAGTACATGAGCGCGACGGTCTACACGAGTACCACGAGAAATTACGCAGGCACTTAATTGAGCTTCGTCACCAACTATTGCTCCATTCCAGATAATTGGACGCTTCAAATTGGCATCAGCACCGATAGTAACGTTGTCTCCGATCACCGTTCCGGCTTCGATCTGGACTCTATTCCCAATTCGACAATTGTCGCCAATTAAAGCTGGTGTTTCAATTACTGCTGAAGAATCGATGTAAGTATTTTGACCAACCCATAAACCAGGGGAAATTTCTGTGTAGGGAAAATCAGCTTTAACTTTATGGTTGAGTACATCATATTGAGCTTCGCGGTAAGCATCTAAATGTCCCACATCGCACCAATAACCGGAGGCAACATAACCAAACATCGGTTCACCTTTTTCCAGGAGTAAGGGGAATAAGTCCTTAGAAAAGTCCGATTCTTGGTTTGCGGGGAGGTATTCCAAAACTTCCGGTTCTAAAATATAAGCGCCAGTGTTAACCGTATCGGAAAAAATTTCGCTAGTAGAAGGTTTTTCTAGAAAACGGTTGATGCGTCCAGATTCATCAGTAATCACCACTCCAAATTCAATTGGATTGGGAACGCGGGTCAAAATTAAAGTCGCTTGGGATTTTTTTTCTTTGTGATATTTAATTGCTGCTGTTAAGTCAAAATCAGTAATACTATCTCCACTTATCACCAAAAACGTATCATCTAGAAGTTCGGCAATGTTCTTTACACAACCCGCCGTACCTAAAGGCTGGTCTTCTTCCACAGCATAAGTCATCTGTACGCCAAAATCGCTACCATCTTGGAAGTAGTCCCGCATCGTATCTGGTAAATAATGCAAGGTAGCGATAATTTCTGTAATGTCGTGCCGTTTGAGAAGATTGATAATATGTTCGGCAATTGGTCGATTGAGGATAGGCACCATTGGTTTAGGCAAGTCACAAGTTAACGGACGAAGCCGTGTTCCGGAACCTCCAGCCATAAGTACTGCTCGCATAAATCCTCCATTTTATTGGTTTCTTACAGTCAGTCGTCGCTTTATTCCTGGGATTGAATCGAAGTACTGGGCTGTGAAATACTAAAAATTCCGAGTTATCAATCGGTTACTTGGATTGAAAACTTCCAGCCCTCAATTAACAGTGTTTCATAGCCAGTCCATGCAATCAACTTTCCAATACTTGATGAATAACGTTATATGGTTCTTTATCTAGTTTGCTATGGATATTGAAATTTGAGGAACTTCCCCAAGATGCATATGGTCATAATTAGATTATCTATAAAATCGGCGCATCTTAACAAAGAAAAGATATTAAGCGTTTGGTTTGAAGGGGAAACAGTTCTGTGAGAAGTCGGGTTTTTAGCATAAATATCTATTACTCAGTCAATCTTGATCAAAACCCGACTTCTGTGTGAGGTGAGTTTACAACACGAGATAACCACACATGATGAATATCTTCTGACATTGGGAGTAATTGCAGAAAATCCCGCACTGATTCTAATTTCCATTCTAGGGGTGCAATCGGCGATATTGGGGTTTCAATCATCGCGTAACGAAGAATTGCCTCTAATAAAGCCGCAGCTTCGACAATCGGTTGTGAATCAAGCCAAACTGGAAAAATTCGAGCTTCAAAGGTTAGTTTATTCGGGATAGGATGAATTAAGTTTTTCAGGTTAAAGTCGCAATATTTTGTTAGTTCCAGTTTGGCAATTCGCGTTTTGGCTTGTTCCCAAGTTAATTCCCGAAAGCCGGATGCGTTGACTAATTTTAATAAAGTAATGTCCCATTTTCCCAAACGTCGGCATTTGGGGTTAGTTTCCACCAATCTTTTGAGATTTTCCCCATGTGCATGAAAAACATTGACTAAATTAGCAAATGTATTCGCAGAACATAATGGTTTTGCATCAAAATGGATGTGAGTTGCACCTTCAACGGGAGCAGTAAAACCTAGTAGACGTGCTGTTGTTAAAAGAACTTCTAATTTTTCCGCGTGATTTATATCGATAGGTGGTGAAATTAGCTCACAGGGACGTTCTCGCTCTCCTGGTAACGGTGCTGCGATCGCAATGGGTAAGCCAGTATTATCGGCAACTCGTACCATTCCTTCTGGACTCTGTTCTGCACAAGTCCCAAATAAATCGGCAATAGGGTTAAGGACTTCGGTTTTACTTTTTTCAGCGTTTGCTTGACGAGTGATTAATTCTAAAAATCTGGTATCATCACTAACTATGCGATACCATCCTGGTGTAGGTAATTGCGATTTATTTAAATCATCTTGAATCGTTAAATCATCAACGCATTTCGCGATTAAATTTCCTTGTCGATCAATTACTTCAAAACCTAAAGTCAGATTATGAAATAAAGACTTTCCTGGAACTTTACTTGGTTCAGATTGAGGATAAAATATACGACGTACTATTCCATTATTTGCTTGCGCTATCGAGTCAGCTAAATTTTTTCTAGTTAATCCTTTCGGTGCTAATAATTCAATTTCACAACCGATTTTCCAATTCAATTTGGACATACTAGATAATTATATATATTCGTAAATTTGCAGTTATACATCATTAAAATATAAAAATAGTCAATTAAAATGGACTAAAAATATTAAATTAAAGTTACATAAGAATAGGTGGACTAAAAGCCCACCAGTATATATAAACTAACTGAAATAAAACATAAAATATCAGTTTTAATAACTAATATTTAACCTTTAACCTCTAACCTTAAACCTTCTACCTTGCTTGCAAAGCTTGTTCAATTACTTCTCGTTGCCCCAAAATTAAATTTTTCTCAATGCGTATTTTGGCTTCCCAAGGAGAAGGTTCACCCCAAAGTTTAGCAAGTTTTTCCGCATCATTATAGTTATATCCTGAATTACTATACAGTTCCAAGGAAGGATTAGAACCCTGGATTTTCTGCAAAGCTTGAATTCTGGCATCTACAAGAAACTGTTCGAGGATCGCAACATCAGATTTACCCCAAAGAATTTTTCTACCCATTCTCGCTTTTGCTTCAGATACAGATTGTCCCCAATAATCTGCAAGTACGCGAGCATCCCAATAGTCATATTTACTATTAAAAAAAGCTTTTAATTCTTTTTCTTTAACTTGTTTTGTTGCTGCTTTGATCAAAGCATTTTGTTCAACACTTAACGCTTTTTTCGGTAAAGTTTGATTTGTGAGCTGAGCATTAACATTACTAATAGTACTAACAGAACTAACTAACAAACCTAAAGACAATAATAATATTTTTAGATTACACTTCATGATTCATGTTTCCTAATTTTTATATTCGAGATATTAGTTTTTTCACATTTTAGTTAGAATACACTCTATCCCCAAGCTTAAAGTATTTAAACTTGCTTGCTGTTTTTGAATACAGTTCGCTATTCGGTAATTTCTGAAAAATCCCGAAATTTATGTTTATAAGGACGATTTTAGCCATTACTAAGAATTAACCAAGCATACAGCATACAAAATAAGCTACTTTCACAAGAAAAAAGTAGCAACTTTTTGTAATTTATTTCTAAAAATATTTTTTGAGAATCCGAATATATACCTAAAAATTCGCAAATCACCAATAAGCCAAAACTAAAAATTTAAACAGAAAAAAAATATCTTTAACCCAACACGGTTCAGTTAAAGCCAAAAACCTTGATATATGTAGGTTGGGTTGAGGAACGTT
>JAAUSO010000190.1 GCA_012033205.1 Richelia sp. SL_2_1
TTAGGAGTTAGGAGTTAGGAGTTAGGAGTTAGGAGTTAGGAGTTAGGAGTTAGGAGTTAGGAGTTAGGAGTCAATAAAGGTCAACTGTCAACTGTCAACTATCGATTTGATGATGAAACTAATCGCAATTTTACTAAGTGTACTTATAATATTTAGCTGGGTTGAGCCTGTCGCTGCTTTAAATCAACCTGCTAATCTGACACAAGAACAATTAAAACAACAAGATGAGTTTGCAAATCAAGCTTTTGCTGCAACTAATAAAGGTGATTTTGCTACAGCGGAGAAATATTGGACAAAAATTATCGAAGCATTTCCCGATAATGCAGCAGCTTTGAGTAATCGGGGAAATTCTAGAGTTAGTCAAAACAAGTTAGAAGCAGCACTAGCTGATTTTAATAAATCTGTAGAGCTTGCACCTAATGTTACTGACCCTTATTTAAACCGAGGAACTGCTTTGGAAGGTTTGGGAAGATGGGATGAAGCTATAGCTGATTATAATCATGTTTTGCAATTAGACCCTTCGGATGCAATGGCTTATAATAATCGGGGAAATGCTGAAGCTGGTTTGAAAAAATGGGATGAAGCTATAGCGGACTATAAAAAATCAGCAGAAATCGCTCCTAATTTTGCTTTTGCTCGTGCTAATTACGTTCTTGCTCTTTACGAAATTGGTGAAAAAGATAAAGCTATCCGGGAAATGAAAAATATTATCCGTAAATATCCCCAGTTTCCTGATGTACGAGCTGCACTTACTGCTGCACTTTGGGTAGAAGGAGAAAAAGGTGAAGCTGAAAGTAATTGGGTTGCAGCTTATGGATTAGACAGTCGTTATAAGGATATTGATTGGGTAAAAAATGTGCGACGCTGGCCCGATAGTATGGTAGCTGCTTTGGAAAAGTTTTTGAAATTGCAGTGATGTTACTTGTTCCTCGTTAAAAATTGACTGTTAAGTGTTGAGTGTATTTATTAAAAGTGCATAAGTTGATTAAGAATAAACCTAATAAATATTAGGAATCGTAAAAAGCGCTCTTTGCAAAAAGCATCTATCATGACTCATTTTGGTATTATTTGTCCCCCTGCAATTGGTCATCTCAATCCAATGTGTGCTTTGGGAAAGGAATTAAAAGACAGAGGTCATCATGTCACGTTGTTCCAAGTTCCAGAAATGGAGAACAAGCTCAAAACAACTGGATTAGAATTTCAGCAAATTGGTGCAGCAGAATATGAACCTGGAGAAATAGCCAAATTTTACAAAGAATTGGGAGAAAAAAGTGGAATTTCTGGTCTTAAGCTGATTATTAAGTTCTTTCAAAAAGAAATGATGATGCATTTCCGAACGCTTCCAGAAGTTCTTAAACAAGCTGGTGTGGAAGCGCTATTAGTAGACCAAACTACATTATCAGGTGAAACGGTCGCTGATTATCTGGGACTTCCTTACGTGACAGTTTGTAACGCTTTATTAATTAATAAAGAAGATACCGTTCCGCCTTATTTTACCAACTGGACTTACAATAACGCTTGGTGGGCGCATTTGCGAAATCGTGCGGGAAACTCTTTACTTAATCGTCTTGGAAATCCAATTTGGGAAGCTGTACAAAATCAACGCCGTCAATGGAACTTAAAGCCTTATGCTAACCGTAATCATATAGGCTCAAAATTAGCTCAAATATGTCAACTACCCCCAGGATATGACTTTCCGCGAGTCGAATTACCTGAATGTTTTCATTATACGGGACCTTTACAAGACCCTTCTGGAAAAGAACCTATATCCTTTTCTTCAATATCTTTTCCTTTTGAAAAGTTAACAGATCAACCATTAATTTATGCAGCTTTAGGAACTTTACAAAATCGCAAGCCAGAAATTTTTGAATGTATTGCTGAAGCTTCTGTGGGCTTAGAAGCACAACTAGTTATTTCATTAGGAAATCCAGATCATCAAGATTATGATATGGAGTTACCAGGTTCACCGATAGTTGTACCTTTTGTACCACAGCAACAATTAATTGATAAAGCTAGTTTAGTGGTTACCCATGCAGGAATGAATACTACTTTAGGAGCATTAAGCAGCGGTGTACCAATGGTTGCAATTCCCATTACCAGCGAACAACCTGGAATTGCGATGCGTACAGTTTGGAGTGGTGCAGGGGAAGCGATTGCTTTGAAAAAATTGAGTGTTCCTAAATTACGAGAAACTATTAAGCGAGTATTAACAGAAGATTCTTACAAGCAAAATGCTGTGAAATTACAAACTGCAATTCGTAATGCTGGAGGTGTAAAACGTGCTGCGGATATCATCGAACAAGCTGTATCTACAAGGAAACCAGTGTTAGTTCAAAAATAACAACATAAGGTTTTTTTTCATGTTATCAGTCATCAGCAGACTTGGTGTTTGCTGAGTATTCTTGGTTAGGATAGCTTGTTTAGTAATCAAAATCACCTTGATAATTCGACGACAATCACAGAAGTCGGGTTTTTACGGTAAATATCCGTAACATCAAAAATACTAATAAAAACCCGATTTCTTACTGCATCTAGTAATCAAGGATTTATCATCATAGCGAATGCTTTCCGCAGGGTACTCACGTTAAGAGATTAGAGTGTACAGTATTTTTTATTTGTCTAAACATAATTTATTTATGCTGAATAATTGTAAATGACAATACAAATAACAGCGTTGATAAAACAATTTAATTTCATACATCAAAATTTAAAAGATAACAACATTTCAGACATATTTAATAATAAAAAACAGCTAGATGTTTATTGTAATACTTATATTTATATACAGATATATTATACTTCATGTGATTTCATCAGGGTGTAATAAAGGTGCAATAAATAAAAATATTCTTTAAACATCCCTAACGAGAGTTTTAGAATGTCTTGGTGCATCTATTCTAATTTTTTTTTATAATCATACGCTGTCAGATTTTATTTCATAAATTTATCTATCTATATAGATAAACGATATTTTCCTGCGGTTTTGAGAAACTGTTTGTCAAGTAAACCTTAAATTTTCAGGTACGTTAAGCGTTTCTTTAAAACACTAATAAATATGATGATTTACGACTAAATTAATCTTTTTTAAATTTTCAAAATCTCCAACTTTTACATTGCCGTACCACGCAATACTTAAGAATAAAAATTGATTATTTAAACGCCTTCAAAGTACAAAATACCAATAATTAATAAGTAATATATATGCGTATTATTAATATCGCAAGTTACACATTGTTAGCATTATCTCTACCTCAAATTGCTTTTGCAAACGAGAGTAATGTTAATTCCAATCAAGATTCTAAATTACAATCAAAACAAATAATTAGTTTAATCACTAAATTAAAAGAAGCTAAGCAAGAAGTTCAACAGCAAAAACAAATTATTCCAAATACTCCCGAATTTGATACTTTTGACAATAATAAATTATCAGCAGAATTTTCCCCAATTAGTACTCAAGCAAAAGATTTACAAATAAAACGTAACTCATCTCCTTTAGAACAACCCCCTACAAGACTTTTTAATTTAGAAACTGCAAATCAACTACCGAAAGGTTCCGTACAGTTTACAGCGGGTAGTCATCAAGCAAATCCCGCAGATAATCGAAGAGGAAATACTGGTTATCAAAATTATTACACTTCCTTAGATTGGGGAACTACAGATAAATTACAGTTAAGTGTTGCGGCACAATTTTTTGATGATCCTACTAAAACTCAAATTAATGGAACATTCCCTAATTTAACAGTTGCATCTTTCGCACCAAGTGCTAAATATCAAGTATTTAAAAATGAACGGTTGAAAGTAGCGGTAAGTGGTGCAGTTGAATTATTAGAACTTTCTTCTGATCCTGGATTATTTAATACTACAAATAAAAAATCTTCAGAATATTTTGGCATCGGAAAAGTAGAAGTTCCAGTTACTTATAATGCCAATCAAAAACTTCAGTTACACTTCACTCCTGGAGTAGTATTCTATCCCGATAAAGTAAAAGGAGCAGATTTTTACGGCACTTTTGTTAATCTCGGTGCGGGAATAAGTTGGCAAAGTTCGGAAAAATTAAACTTATTTGCTAATGGTAATTTACCTTTAGGACCTGGTGGTAATACTTTAAATTCTCAAGATAATTCTATTTCTCGTAAATTATTATGGACTGCCGGCACCCGTTATGCAATAAATCCTCGTGCTGGAATAGAAGTTTACGGAACAAATGCATTCGGTGCAACTCCAACCACTAGTCTTTTAAGTTTTATCCCAGATGGAAATGAAGTAATATTTGGTGCTAATGTGAAGTATATTTTTGATTTCGGTCAAAATTATGCTTCTAGTTTTGGAAATAAACCAGATATTCCTTTATCTAATCGTGACAAACAGTTATTATTAGATGGTTTAACTCTTAGTAGTGCCAGTACTTTATCACCAGACCAAATCAGATTAACTGCGGGTTTAACATCCGGAGGTAACGCGAAATTAAATCTGATGTATGGTTTAGCGAATGATTTACAGCTAGAAATTCCCATTGAACAATTTGGAAATGACGATAATCTTTCCAGTTCCGAAAGTTTCGGAAATGCAACTAAATTTGGTGCGGGTGCAAAATTAAGATTTTTAAATCAAGCACAAGGAGATCCATTTTCTCTGAGTTTAAAAGTGAAAGGAGTTAGAGATAGTAAACGTCCTAGAGTAGGAACTTTATCTGCTGAAATGCCCATTGTTTATCAAAATAGCAATACAACGGCACTATTTTAATCCTAAAGCAGCATTTTATCGACAACAAGAACGCTTCGGTTTAGGATTGGGAATCAATCAAGTTTTATCCAACAAACTACAGTTAATTGCAGAAATAACTTCAGTTCCCGGACATGAATTAATTTGGAGTACGGGTTTACGCTACTTTGAATCCGGGGCAGATTTAGGATTAGATATTTACGCAAGTAATACCAGTGGACAAAATGGAATCGGGGGATTAGTTGCAGATACGAGTACTAATATTGGTTTTAATGTCCATTGGTTATTTAGGTTGTAAAAAAAATTTATATTCTAATTAATAGGGTAAATACTAACTTATTTTTGGTAAAGCTTAATTCATATCTTGCACCATAAAAACTTATCGTCAAAATAATTACTGATTGTTTGACTTCGTTCTTACCCGCCTGAGACTGCAAGTCCCAGTCTGATAGCAGAAGTCCATTAAAATGGACTAGAATATTACATTTTTATGCTGGTAATATTTTTCTTGATATTTTTGATTATGTAGTTAATTATGCGGCTCTGTGCAAGATGTCAGTTAAGTCGCAAGTTTATTGATCGCAGCAAAAGTTGTCATCCAACGCTTATTGTCAAAGATTTTTTTGGCTTACTAATATCGCTTCTTATTACTCCATATTTTCTATCCATTGCATAGATAAAACTCTATAAATGGCATCAATAATATAGTTATCATTGCAATTACTCTATGGTTTTTCAAGTATAATCACTGGCTTTTAGTAATGATAAAGTTTTACTTATATAAGTAATATAATATTTTTTTAATAATTACCAGTTTGAGGTATATCTTTTTTATATCAAAGGCTGTATTCTAGTTTTTACAGCAATTAAGTCTCTGGCAAACCGACTTTAAAAAGGAGTTTACCTGAGTTTATATTGCAGATTCTTACTGTTAATCTTAAGTTATCAAAAAAGCAGACTTAACTCATATTTGCCGATACTTACTTGCTATTAACAGCAGTAGAGATTGGTCGTTTTTGTAACATCAACTTAACATAAATTGACCAAAAAAATATCGTGACAAAGTTTTTTAATATCTGATCAAGGAGGAATTACAACGTGGATTTTTTGTCCGATTTCTTAATGAGCTTCCTGGCGCAGTTACAGTCCCCGACACTCGGCTTTCTGATTGGAGGTATGGTTGCTGCCTCCGTCGGTAGCCGACTGGCAATTCCAGATCCGGTCTATAAGTTTATCGTCTTCATGCTGCTTATAAAAGTCGGTCTGACAGGTGGACAGGAGATCCGCGATGCCAACCTGGTGCAGATGCTGTTGCCTGCGGTGTTCGCCATAATAGTGGGCATCCTGATCGTGTTGATCGGGCGCTACACGTTGTGCAGGCTGCCGAATGTCAAAACCGAGGATGGCATTGCAACCGCAGGTTTGTTCGGTGCCGTGAGTGGCTCTACCTTCGCCGCCGCCCTGACGCTACTGGAAGTGCAAAAGATCCCATACGAAGCCTGGTCTGCCGCACTCTATCCCTTCATGGACATTCCAGCGCTCGTGACTGCGATCGTCTTAGCCAGCGTTTATAACAGCAAGCAGCGCGATACCGCACACGAGTATCTCAGCAAGCAGGAGTCTCTCAGCAAGCAGCGCGTTACCGCAGGCGGGTATTCCAGCGATCAGGGCATTACCGCACACGGGTATCCCAAGAGCGATCTCGCAGACAGGCGGGTCAAGATATGGCCCATTGTCAAGGAAAGCCTCCAGGGTTCTGCCCTATCAGCACTGCTGCTCGGCATCGCTCTAGGTCTGCTAACCAAGCCGGAAAGTGTCTATGAAAGCTTCTACGAGCCTCTTTTTCGCGGTCTGCTTTCAGTACTGATGCTTATAATGGGTATGGAGGCTACGGCAAGGCTTGGCGAGCTACGCAAGGTGGCTCAATGGTTCGCTGTATATGCCCTGGTTGCGCCGCTGCTGCATGGACTTATAGCCTTCGGTCTCGGCTGGATTGCCCATGTCACCACAGGATTCAGCCTTGGCGGTGTCGTCGTCCTGGCTGTCATGGCTGCCTCGAGTTCAGACATCTCAGGACCGCCCACTTTACGAGCCGGTATCCCGTCAGCCAATCCCTCTGCCTACATCGGCGCGTCTACAGCCGTAGGTACCCCGGTTGCGATTGCCTTGGGAATACCCCTCTACATCGGACTCGCCCAGGCGCTAATGGGTAGCTGATTCCAGACGGTTCGTGGTCTGCCAGTGTTCCCCTGGAGCGGCGACCAAGGCGGGCGGCTAGATCAGCGCAATAGCGTGCCGTACTGCCGTTTTTTTTGAGTTTTTATGTAGTTTAATAAATACACACGTTGAGAGGTAACCAATATGACCCAGCACGCTAGCAAGCTCGTCATCGTCACGGAAAAGGTGCTGCTGAAAAAGATCGCCAAAATCATCGACGAAGCAGGGGCTACAGGTTATACGGTGGTGGACGCTGGCGGTAAAGGCAGTCGCAACGTGCGCTCGTCGGGACAACCCACCGTTTCCGACACCTATTCGAATATAAAGTTCGAGGTTCTCACCCCCAATCGGGATATGGCCGTAAAGATTTCGGATGAGGTTGCAGCGCAGTTTTTCGACAATTATTCGGGCATCGCCTATCTCTGTGACGTGATGGAGGTACTGCACGCGCACAAGTTCTGACTTCTTCACCCAGCCGATCAAACCCAACAAGCCGGGGCATGACTCCGGCTTTTTGATGTCCGTGTTTCGTGTCTGCGGGACAGACATGGAAATTGCTTTTCCTTGCGATCGCGATCGCGCCAGAATTATGGAAGATTCTGAATACTACAATTTGCGTAACTATGCGTTAGATTTCCTTTTTAAGCGTTACGCACACGATGATGTAGGTTAAACTTGACCGGAATGCAAGAATTTCAACAAGAGCCGTTCAGCTGTATATTCTAGTTCTCAGGCTCCTATTGGGAACAATACACAGGCAGAGCCTCAGCATCTATAATTCCCACGCTGAGCCTGGAAGAAACCCCTAACTCTAAACTCAAACTTATGACTGCGGAAATTCAAACTTCTCCAAAAATTAAATCCCGAAATTCAGGACAAAATTGGTTTCAAGCTTTTGTATTATTAGCACCTGCTGGTATTTGGCTTTTATTATTATTAGTACTACCAACACTGATAATTATTCAACTAAGTTTTGTCGATGGAATTAAGCCTGGAGATATTGTTAATCCCACGGGTTTTGAGAACTATTTGCGTATATTTGATTCAATTAATTTACGGGTAATAAATCGCTCTTTATTTTTAGCATTAGCAACTACAGTAATTTGTTTAGTATCAGGCTTTCCCGTTGCTTTTTGGATTGCACGAATGGCACCAAAACCTTGGCGAAATCTGCTACTTATCGGTTTTATTTTACCTTTGTGGACTTCTTCACTACTTCGTTCTTATGCTTGGATTACGATTTTACGTCCTACTGGTTTACTTAATAGTGTATTAGCTTATTTCAACTTACCAATTTTAGATTTACTTAATAGTACTAATGCTGTATTAATTGGCATGAGCTACAATTTGCTGCCTTATATGGTTTTAATTTTATACGCTTCTCTAGAAAAACTAGACCAACGTTTACTCGAAGCAGCATCCGATTTAGGAGCAAATTCTATACAGGTATTTTGGAAAGTAACCGTACCTCAAATTTTACCCGGTATTGCTGCTGCTTCTATGCTGGTATTTATTACGGGATTAGGAGATTTTGTGAATCCGGAGTTACTCGGTGGTGCATCGAGTATGACAGCAGCACGGTTAATTTACAATCAGTTCCTCGGAGCCGCTCAAAACTGGGGATTTGGTTCTGCGTTGAGTACAGTATTAATTTTGCTTGTTAGTATCGCGATCGCGTTTTTAATTAAGTTTGGTGATCCTAAAGGCGATCGCTAATTTTTTCGAGACAGTAAACGCAATTATTAATTTAAATTTAATTTAGTTTTTAACAATCAAAATTTATAGCGGTTTTCACTTGAGTGGAATACAAATTTTACCTCACCCCGCCCTCTTAACCCCTCTCCTTGATAAGGAGAGGGCAAGGGGGTGAGGTTGTATTGGACTCAACTAAAATTTGCTATGTTGTACGTCTTTAGTTAGAGTACAAAAATCAATTAATGCGTTATGTGTAAAGATGTGAAAGGTTAAAAAGCACACTTAAAGCTTTTTCTGTTACCAATTATTGATGCAAAATTCATCTGATCGGAGTTTGGGAATGTCAGAATTAATTCAATCAATTTTAGATAGTGAAGAAAAAAGCGATTTTCGGTCATTACTGAGTGATTTACGTCAACAAGAAAACAGCTATTTGCTACGTAATGACATAGTTAATGCTTATAGTGAATTTTGTGCCAAAAATAAAAAGTCAGATGAGTTTTATACAGGTTCAAACTTAAGTAAATTATTTTATTATACTCAAGAAATTATTCGAGAAGAATCGAGTTTCTGTTTCATTATTCGTCCGAAAATTGCTTCTCAAGAAGTCTATCGCTTAACAGAAGACTTAAATATTGAGAATATGACAACAAAAGAATTATTGAATGTACGAGACCGTTTCGTAAATAAATACAACCCTCAAGAAGGTGATTTATTAGAATTAGATTTTGCTCCTTTTTATGACTATTCTCCGCAAATTCGTGACCCGAAAAATATCGGTAAAGGAGTAGAATTTCTCAACCGTTATCTCTCAAGCAAACTATTTGCAGACTCCAAACAATGGCTGGAGAGTTTATTTAATTTTCTTCAATTGCACCAATATAGCGGCGTTCAACTCTTAATCAATAGTAGTATAAAATCCCAACAACACCTTTCTCAACAACTGAAAAAAGCCATAGACTTAGTTACTAATCGTCCCAAAGAAGAATCTTACGAAGATTTTCGCTTTCAATTACAAACCATGGGTTTTGAACCCGGTTGGGGTAACACCGCTGCTCGTGTTTTAGAGACTTTAAATATTCTCGATGAGTTGATGGATTCCCCAGATCCTCAAACTTTGGAAGCATTTATTTCTCGGATTCCGATGATTTTTAAAATCGTCTTGGTGTCTTCCCACGGTTGGTTTGCTCAAGAAGGGGTTTTAGGTCGTCCGGATACCGGAGGTCAGGTAGTTTATGTTCTCGATCAAGCTAAAAGTCTGGAAATACAACTCCAAGAAGATGCACGACTCGCTGGTTTAGAATCACTAAATGTCGAGCCAAAAGTAATTATTTTAACTCGTCTGATTCCTAATAGTGATGGTACCTTGTGTAACCAACGTTTGGAGAAAGTCCACGGTACTCACAATGCTTGGATTCTCAGAGTTCCTTTCCGGGAATTCAATGCGAATATGACTCAAAATTGGATTTCTCGATTTGAAATTTGGCCTTATTTAGAAACTTATGCTGTTGATGCCGAAAAAGAACTATTAGCCGAGTTTCAAGGTAGACCAGATTTAATTGTCGGTAACTATACTGATGGTAATTTAGTTGCATTTCTACTATCGCGTCGTTTAAAGGTAACTCAATGTAATGTTGCTCACGCTTTGGAAAAATCAAAATATCTGTTTAGTAATTTATATTGGCAAGATTTAGAAGATAAGTATCATTTTTCCTTACAATTTACTGCGGATTTAATTGCTATGAATGCTGCCAACTTTATTGTTAGTAGCACCTATCAAGAAATTGTGGGAACGCCGGATAGTGTGGGACAGTATGAATCATATCAATGTTTTACCATGCCAGATTTGTATCATGTGGTAAATGGAATTGAACTGTTTAGTCCTAAGTTTAATGTAGTCCCACCGGGAGTTAATGAGAGTTGCTTTTTTCCTTATTCGCGAAAAGAGGAACGTGTTGAGAGCGATAGACAAAGATTAGAAGAAATGCTTTTTACTTGGGAAGATTCGACTCAAGTATTTGGTAAACTTGATGACCCAAACAAATGCCCTTTATTTTCAATGGCACGTTTGGATCGAATTAAAAATATGACAGGTTTAGCAGAATGTTTTGGTCAGAGTCTGGAATTACAAAAGCATTGTAATTTAATTTTGGTAGCCGGTAAATTGCGTGTTGAAGAATCGGGGGATAACGAAGAACGCGACGAAATTATCAAGCTTTATAATGCGATTGAAAAATATCATCTTCATGGAAAGATTCGCTGGTTGGGAGTGCGTTTATCCAAAGCTGATTCTGGTGAAGTTTACAGAGTCATAGCCGATCGTCAAGGAATATTTGTTCAACCTGCTTTGTTTGAAGCTTTCGGTTTAACGATTTTAGAAGCGATGATTTCGGGATTACCAACTTTTGGAACCCAATTTGGCGGACCTTTAGAAATTATTCAGGATAAAGTAAATGGATTTTATATTAATCCCACTAATCTAGAAGAAACAGCCAGCAAAATATTAGATTTTGTCACTAAATACAAACAAAATCCGAACTATTGGCATGAAATTTCTCAAGCTGGTATTAACAGAGTTTATAGTACTTATACCTGGAAAATTCACGTTAATAAGTTGCTCAGTTTAGCGCGAATTTATGGCTTTTGGAATTTTACTTCTAAAGAACAACGAGAAGATTTGTTGCGCTACCTTGAATCATTATTTTACTTAATGTATAAACCAAGAGCGCAACAACAACTCCAACAACATCAATATCGCTAAATGGCTAAATAATTGTTTATATAATGATCACAGACTCGGCGAAATTCCCTCTAAAGCTTCTTTGCCAAGGATAAACTGGCTGGTTGCTATAATAATTCGGGATTTCCATCGGGTCTCTTTTTGTATGGAATGCTGCGTATCTTGTCAATTCTTGCCAAGTTCGAGGTCCAACTATCCCATCTGCTCCTAATCGGCGATGTTCTTGAAAGGCTTTTACTGCTGTTTCTGTAAATACATCAAACCTTCCAGTTATTCCTACATTGTAACGATTGTAAATTAGCAGCGTTTGCAAAACTCGCACAGCATCACCAGTATGACCATAACGCAAAATTGGTAACTGTTCACCTCGGTAATACTGAGCTAGTAAACGTTGCTCTAAATTCTCATCTGTCCTTTGTGGTATATCCCATTGTTTTCTAGGATTAAGTCCGAGACTTTTCTCTGAGAAAGTTAAAGATTTGTCATTCATCGAATAGTCTTTTAATACAGGAGAAAAATTAAAATTCTCTTTTCTCTCAAGCCTGTTGATTGAACTATAAGAACTTTGCCAGGGACTTTTGCTTAGGGTAGCATCGGGTATTTTTTGATACTTTGCTTTCGACGCGGACAAGTTGGATTTATCACTAGTCTGAGCCATAGAGCCAGGTAAACGCTGATTTGTTAAACGTTGGTGAGCCTTCTCTAGATTGATTGTAAATACAGTTGATAATGTAGGCAGAAACAGTTGCCCCTGCGTTATCAAGGTTGCTACCAGCAAACCCAGTACGGTCATCTACTTGACCTCCTAATACCTACACTACTTATGACACGATCATAAGGTTACATCCGGAAATTCTCTTGGTATAGATGTATCCTATACTACCTTTATTGCAACTCGTTTAACGGTATGATGCAAAGTATTTCCCACGACATTATTTTTACCTTGTCAATTCTTGCCAAGTTTGTAGTCCAACTACACCATCTATAGTTAAATTCCGTTTAGTTTGGAAAGCTTTTACAGCAATTTCTGTAAGAGCGCCGAAATTTCCATCAACTCTAATGGGATAGCCATTGACTAATAACAGTCGTTGCAACACTCTAACGGATAAGCCGGAAGAACCAAAACTCAAGATTGGTAAGTTTTGATTGTCGCTACTAGAAACCCTTCCTGAATTAACTTGTCTTGGTTGTTTGAAACCTCCTGCCTGGATCTTTTTGAGTTGAGGAGTATTTTGTATTCCGTCAGCCAAACTAGATGGAGAAGTTGAAGGCAATATGATTTTATTAGTTGTAGTTGCTTGTAGCGAATTATTTTCTAAAGATTGTTTTAAAATAATTGGCTGTTTTTTTACAGAAATATAACGTCTTTTTAAGTTACAACAATCAACAGATTCAATTCTATGTCTAATTTTTTAAGTACATTTTCATTTTTTTGTAAAGTTACTTTTGAAGCAATTGGAATTACATTTGATGGAATAAATTCTGGTGGTGTTAATCCGAGCAGGAGTGATTAAACCAGTTGATTGAATAAGATT
>JAAUSO010000191.1 GCA_012033205.1 Richelia sp. SL_2_1
ATCCCCTTCTCTCCCCATCCCCCCATCCCCCCATCCCAATTTCATGAATCCCAACTGGCTACCCCGACTTAATCCCAAGATGCAAAAACTGCGTCAGCAACTGCTTAATGACCCTTATTATCGATTAAAATCGGGGGAAGAAATTACGATCGCGGTTCAGCTTGGTATCCGGATTGACGCGAATCAAGCTACTGTTGATGATTGGTTGCGCTTACCGGGTTTGTCTATCCATCAAGCGCGGATGCTTGTACAACTTGCACAGACAGGTGTTAAATTCTACTGCGTAGAAGATATTGCCGCAGCTTTAAGTTTACCAGCACAGCGACTAAAAGTTTTAGAGACGATTTTAATTTTTGGTTATTATGACGACGAATCTTTAGATACTATTACTTATGTTGTAAATCCTAATACCGCAACAGTTGACAATTTATTAAAAGTACCTTTTATCGATTCTTCTTTAGCACAAGCAGTAATAGATAATCGGAATCAGTTTGGACTCTATCGCAATATAGTTGATTTTCAGAAGCGGTTGAATTTATCTGGTGAAACACTCGCTCAGTTAATGTATTATTTGCGGTTTTAGATCCCATCAGGAGTTTGAAAAGTCGGGTTTTTATCTCAATTTTTTGATGTGAAAAACCCGACTTATAGAGGTTTGTCAGAAAAATAAGAATAAAACTATTCCCTATTCCCTATTCCCTATTCCCTACTTAGATAAACCCAATTCTATCAAGAGGCCAAAAGCGAAAAGTTGCCTTACCAATCATATTTTCTTTGGGTAAAAAGCCCCAATAGCGAGAGTCGTTACTATCGTTACGATTATCACCCATCATAAAATATTGATTCGGAGGAACTTGTATGAGGGGAAAAGGTTGGGAGGGTGGTTCTTTTATATAGTCTTCTTGTAATTGTTTAGCATTAAGATAAACCTTACCCTGATCAATTTGTAGGGTATCTCCGGGAGTACCAATCACACGCTTAATAAAAGCTTGATCTTCGGGATATCCACGACGCTGTAATTCTGGGGGTGGTTGAAAAACGATGATATCGCCAAATTTGGGAGAATTAAATCGATAGGAAATTTTTTCAACTACTAGTCTATCGCCTGTATGTAAAGTTGGTAGCATCGAATCTGAAGGGATGTAACGGGGTTCGGCGATAAAAGTCCGAATCAAGAATGCTAATACCAACGCGATGGTTATTAGAATCAGATTTTCTCGTAAGCTACGCCATAATTTTGATGACGCAACGCTTTTTGCATCAGTTTCCTGAGAACTCATGTAAGTTTTTAGCTCGGATTACAACAATTTGACCAATAGTATAAAGTTTGAAGATTATTGAGATTTTGCAGAGCATGAATAGTTATATAGCCAACAAATGCCATAGAATATTGAATCAGCAATGCAGAATTTTGTATCACATTACAACATAATTAATTATTATTGATTATTGATAAATTTTACATCATATTCAATTATTGCAATTATAAAGCAATATTTTCGAGTATTTTTACTTTTGCTTGTGACTCTTCAAAAGCTTTTTTTTAATTAGTTGTGTAGTAATTGAGTTTATTTTTGTTGAAATTGAGACATAGAATTACTATGGATAACTGGTATATATATTTTTTTCAATTAGGATTAGGAAAACAGCAATCTTACTACAATGGCTTCCACCTTGCAACAACGAACGGATTATTTTGCCTTTACCTTTTATGGTGCGAATAATTCTTAAAGCTCACAAAAATTGCGATCGCCTCCGAACTAAACAAATTTGGCAATTTGGAGTATGTATGATTGGACGTATCTACAACAAGCATGAAGTGTCGCATTGTCCGTTGTGGACTGCATTGCTTTCAAAGGAGCGATACAAACATATATTATAAGACTTGAATTGGTTTAGGTATTTTCGTTAAGCTGAAAAGCGAAGATGCTTTCATATTGCTGCCATTGCTTAAAAAAATTGAGGAATTAATTTTCTGTCCGTTGTAATTTGTTATAACTTGATAACATTTGCAAAAAAGACAAAAGACAAAAATCCTGTATTCTTGACTAAATTTGACATAAAATCCACCTGCATAAGATACAAATGGCGAACAACGACGAAACACGCGGTTTTAAATCTTTATTTGATTGGTTTGCAAACAGACGTAAAACGGGTTCTATCAGTATTGAGCGTCAGGAGCGCGAAATTGCTGATGGGTTGTGGCACAAATGCACGAAATGCGGTGTATTGGCGTATACAAAAGACCTAAAAGCAAATCAGATGGTTTGCATTGAATGCGGACATCATAATCGAGTTGATAGCGATGAACGTATCCGTCAACTGATAGATTCTAATAGCTGGATTGCGATGGATGAGCATTTGCTTCCGGCAGATCCATTACAATTTCGCGATCGCAAATCCTATAGCGATCGTTTACGGGATGTACAGGAAAAAACTGGTTTAACGGATGCTGTAAGAACGGGTTTGGGGAAAATCAATGGTTTACCCGTTGCTTTGGGTGTAATGGATTTCCGGTTTATTGGTGCGAGTATGGGTTCGGTTGTGGGGGAAAAACTGACACGACTGATTGAACAAGCGACTCAGCGACGTTATCCGGTGATTATTATCTGTACTTCTGGTGGCGCTAGAATGCAGGAAGGATTGCTGTCTTTAATGCAGATGGCAAAGATATCAGGAGCCTTAGAACGTCATCGACGACAAAGACTTTTATATATTCCGGTTTTAACGAACCCTACTACTGGTGGGGTAACTGCAAGTTTTGCGATGTTGGGCGATATAATTTTGGCGGAGCCGAAAGCGACTATTGGTTTTGCTGGTAGACGGGTAATTGAGCAAACCCTGCGAGAAAAATTACCAGAAGACTTTCAAAGTGCGGAAGATTTACTCAAACACGGCTTTGTAGATGAAATTGTACCCCGTACTCAGTTAAAGAAAGTTTTGATACAACTGATTACTTTACATCAACCACCTGCAATCAAAACTCCAAATAATTTAGTCGTTTGGGAGACAACAAGAAACTTTAGCCACACTGTTGTTAATGAACAGTGAAAATTATCAGTGAATAATTCATTATTATTTGGGGGTTAGAAGTCGGGTTTTTACTAGAATTATTTGTAACTACAAACATTTTCCTAAAAACCCGACTTCTGTGCTATTTGGGATTTCTTGGGGGTTAGAAGTCGGTTTTTACCAGAATCATTTGTTATTACAAACATTTATTCTAAAAACCCGACTTCTGTGCTACTAATTGCAACTTACGTAAACTCTTAAACATCTTGGTTAAAGATTGTCTTCGGGCTTCTTGGACAAATAAAAGTGGAACAAGAGCGATTAACCGGAAACCCACAGAAATCAGGAATAAACCAGATAAACCACCGAAGAAAAAATTTTCGGCGATAAAACCGCCAATTGTAGTTCCAATCGCACCGCTAGCACCGGCGACAGCTGCTGTTAGCGCAAAATAAACTGACTGCATTCTAACTGGTGCAATACTTAGTTGTAGGTTATTGTTACATAAGTCAATTGCTGCGGTGCTACCTCCGATGAAAATATGTATTAAAGGTAGCCACAACCAAATACTCAGAGAATCCACACCAATTCCCACCCACAAAACTGGAATTATTGCAACCAATATTCCGACTAAAAATAAGATGGTACGATTCCCCACTTTATCCGCTAATTTACCCCATAAAATCAGCATTAGCATCCCAGCACCGGCTTGAAAACTGCCGTAAATAGTTACCCAACTGACATCTAAATTTAAGGTATCGAGCATATAAAGATTAAAGAAGGGGGCGCTGAGGTTAAAGGAAAACATCCACAACCCAAAGTAAGCCAAGAATATTAAAAAATTAGAGTCTTTCCAAATGCTTGGAGACGGATTTGTAATTACTGGATTATCTAAATTTGAATCTTGACTTTGATTTTGATTTTGATTTTGATTTTGACTAAAAGTTTTGACTTCTGAATAGTTATGAGACTGGGGATTAATATCTGCTTTAAAAAATTGACAACCAAGACTTGCTGCACCAGCAATCAATCCCAACAGTAAAACCAATCCGTAACCTTGGATGTGTCCACCAGGATAACAACTTACAGCTAAACCAGCCAAGGGTACATAAAGCAGTCTAGTAAAGCTAGAAATGCTATTTCGGATACCAAAATATCTTCCCCGCAACTGTCGGGGAACCAACATTGCCATCCAACTCAACCAAGATGCACTTCCTAAAGCTGTAAATATATGACTCGCTAAAATAGTCAGCAGCGTTAAAACAACTAACTGATGGTTATCTAAATCCGATTTACCCCAACTTATCATCCCAATGGCGATCGCCAAAAATAACCATATCAATCTTGCAACACCGTGAGTCCAAAGACAAAAGCTATGACGACTTTTAGCACGTTCGGAAAAATAAGCACCCAAAGGTTGTAACAAATTTACCAGCATGGGAATAGAAGAAAGCATCCCAATCTGTACTGGAGTTGCGCCCAATTCTACAAGAAAATTACTCAAGAGAATTCCAGTAGTCGTAATCTCAAATACTGATGCAAACATCCCATCCATCGTAGAGGCTTTTAAACTTCTACGAATGGCATTTTTAGAAATTCTCTGAAGTTGAGATTTTTGTATTGTTGGACTTAGAGAGAGTACTGGCGTTAATCCAGCACTCTGGGTGTTTTCTGTTACTTCAAAAAATTCTGTATTAACCTGAACAGATTGCATTAGCCACCCTTCGGGATGTTTTTTATAGCCCGTTATTTAAATGTTTAGATTAGTTGCGCTGGCAACCTTTTGCTCATGTTACCTTACATACATCAATAAAACTACATATAAATACAAATTTAAGATAGTAATCTTGATGACTTTGTTTAATACTATAAAGGTCTTGTTTAATAAAAATCTTTCTGTCAAAAGTAATAAATATTTGACAGTGGACAGTGGACAGTGGACAGTTGACAGTTGATAGTTGTTGGTTGATGGTTGATAGTTGATGGTTGATAGTTGCCTCTTGCAAGAAAGCCTTTAACCTTTAACCTCTAACCTTTGACCTTTTAAATATGATTACAAAAAGAAAACTATTTAAATTTTTAGGAATGTTGCTAGGATTTATCTTGATAATAGTAGTTTTTCATGATTTATTCTTATCGAGTACTTCTACATCATCAGATATAGTTAATATCAAACTCAGCGGTTGGGGAGCGAGTTCAGTTGAACAAAAGTTATTAAAACAGTTATTAAGAGATTTCGAGTTAGAACATCCGTATATAAAAGTTAAATATGAGGTGATCAACGACCAATATATGGATGTTATCAAAACTCGTTTGATTGGGGAAGCGGCACCGAATGTATTTTATTTAGATGTTTTGGAAGCTCCTTTTTTGATGAGTCAAAATGTTCTGGAACCTTTAAATAGTTATATAAATTCTGAATTTGATTTAAGTGATTTTGAACAAACCTTATTAAACAGTTTTAAGTACGAAAATCAAATTTACGGACTACCGAAAGATTACTCAACTCTGGCTTTATTTTATAACAAACAAGCCTTTAATCAAAAAGATTTAACTAATCCTCCTGTTACTTGGAAAGAATTACGTACTTACTCTCAAAAGTTAACAGAAGATAGTAATAAAGATGGCAGAATAGATCGATATGGCTTTGGAGAAATTCCAGAATTAGCGCGACAAGCTTATAAAATCAAAGCTTTCAACGGTGAAATTGTTAATCAAAATGGTTATGCAACGTTTGCTAACTCTGAAGCTTTGAAAGGATTGGAATTAGCTGTAGAACAATATCAAAAAGAACGAACTTCCGCACAAAAAACAGATGTAGGAACAAATTCCGGTAGCGAAATGTTTGCTCAAGGTAAAGTCGCAATGGTAATTGAAGGTAATTGGACGATTCCTTATTTAAAAGAAACTTTTCCTAACTTAGAATTTGGTATCGCACAAGTGCCGACGATCAACAATAAAAAAGGCACAATGGTATTTACCGTTGCTTACGTCATGAATCAAAAAGCAAAACACAAAGCTCAAGCTTGGGAATTAATATCTTACCTTACAGGTAAACAAGGTATGGAAAAATGGACTAAAAGTGGTTTTGCTTTACCAACGAGAAAATCAGTAGCAGAAAAACTAGGTTACGAACAAGATGATTTGCGTTCGGCATTTTTAGCGGGAGTAGATTACGCGACTCCTTGGCAAATTGGTAAGTATCCGACAATAATTATTAATAACTTTGAAAATCAATTTACCAGCGCTATTTTAGGACAGCAACCTTTAGAACAAGCGATGAAAAATGCACAGACGCAAGCGAATAAGCAAATTAAAGCGATGGAATATTAAAAATAAAATAGTGCAAGTAAGAGGATGTTTTAAAAGTATCCGCGGTTTAAACCGCTACTACAGAAACAAAGTCCACCTGCGTGGACTGGTTAATTTAGAACCCGCGCAGGCGCGTGCCGGTTGGTGTAGACGCGACTTCTAGTCGCCAGTCAAGTATTAAATTAGACTTTCAAAACATCCTCTAAGATGATTCGCTATTTTATATCAAGTAATCTACGGATTTACACGGTGAAGAGATGGGTTAATACATGGGTAAAATAGCAAGCGTATAATATTATCCCTAGTTTGCGATGTTATCCGATATTGATTTGATTCGAGAATTTATTAAACTATCTATACAGAAAAAGGAAGTTTTATTAGCAAACTTAACATTGCAGGGTGAAACAATTTATAAAAGCAGTCGATTAACGGCAAAAAAAGAAGGAGTGATTGCTACTACTCAATTAGGAAGTGCATTAAATCCATTTTTAATTAAAAATAATTCAACTCACTGGCAATTAATAAGTAAGGTATTAGCCGAATATCACTTTATTTTGATGGGAAATGTCGATGAGCGTGGTTTTTATCAATATGAATATTGTCAAATTCCCCAAGATTATCAAATGTATTGCGACAAAGCAGCTATTTTATGGAGAAGTTGGTGGAAATATCGTCAGCGTATTCAGGGTAAAATAATTCAGTTAGAACTTCTCATTCGCATCAGAAATACATGGTACCCCATTAGAAGTTTGGCAATTAGTGATGGACTTATATATCTCGAAACATTAGGAAATGAAATTGCACTTAATTTAGAAGACGTAGTAATTTGGTTAAGCAAAATAAAGGAGGATAAAAAGGTCAAAGGTTAAAGGTTAAAGGTTAAAATTCTGGTGGTACGGTACAGACGTAGCATTGCTACGTCTCTACAATTCCTAACTCCTCTATCCCCCCATCTCTTCACCTTGTTGTTAGTCAACTAAACAGTAATCTTGAATCAGCTTCACATCCAGATTAGTATTTTGTAAAGAACGAATAGCAGCCAGGGTTGCTTTTGCTCCGGCAATTGTGGTTAGTATGGGAATTTTATAAGATAATGCAGTACGTCGAATTAATCTACCATCGCTTTGGGCTTCTTGTCCGGAAGGAGTGTTGATAATTAACTGAATTTGACGATTTTTGATAGCATCAAGAACATGGGGACGACCTTCATGAAGTTTGAGTACTAAGTCTACATCCAATCCATTTTCTTGTAGTACTTTTCGGGTACCGCTAGTTGCCATTACCGAAAATCCTAATTCGATAAATTCTTTAATTACTGGCACCGCAGCAGCTTTATCACGGTCGTTCATCGATACAAATACTGTACCACTTAAGGGTATATGTTCTCCTGCACCCATTTCTGCTTTAGCATAGGCTCTACCAAAATCACTATCTATACCCATTACTTCCCCTGTAGAACGCATTTCTGGTCCTAAAATGGTATCGGTACCTGGGAATTTATTAAATGGTAATACTGCTTCTTTAACGGCAATATGGGATGGTATAACTTCTTGGGTAAATCCTAATTCTTCTAAAGTTTTACCCGACATAATCAAAGATGCTAATTTCGCGAGGGGTACACCTGTTGCTTTGGAAACAAAGGGTATAGTTCGAGAAGCGCGGGGATTTGCTTCTAAAATATAAACTTGAGGAGAATAGGTTTGAACCCCTACAATCGCAAATTGGACATTCATTAATCCTACAACTTTTAAAGCTTGTGCCAACTTGATTGTAGAAGTACGAATTTGGTTGAGAATCCTTGGGGTAAAGAAATTGTCGGTAATGCACAAGCTGAGTCTCCTGAGTGAATTCCCGCTTGTTCGATGTGTTCCATGATGCCACCAATTACCACTTTACCCGTGCTATCAGCAATCGCATCCACATCTACTTCTGTAGCATTTTCCAAAAATTTATCGATTAAAATCGGATGTTCTGGTTCCACCAACACCGCAAAAGTCATGTAGCGCTCTAATTCTGCATCCGAGTACACGATTTCCATGGCTCTTCCACCTAATACATAACTCGGACGCACTACTACCGGATAACCAATACGCTTCGCAACAATTAAAGCATCTTCGTAGGTTCTAGCAATACCATTCTGGGGTTGGGTAATATCCAATTTCTGAAGAATTTTTTCAAATTTTTCTCTATCTTCAGCAGCGTCAATGGAAGCAGGAGAAGTTCCCCAGATTTTGGTTGCTGGAGATTCTGGACTATCTAAATATTTTTGCAAAGGTAATGCTAATTTTAAAGGTGTTTGCCCTCCAAATTGCACGATTATTCCTACAGGATTCTCCGCTTCAATAATGTTGAGGACATCTTCTAAAGTTAAGGGTTCAAAATAAAGGCGATCGCTAGTGTCGTAATCGGTAGAAACTGTCTCTGGATTTGAGTTAACCATAATTGTCTCATAACCCGCATCCTTGAGAGCATAAGCAGCGTGACAACAGCAATAGTCAAATTCTATTCCTTGTCCGATACGGTTGGGACCTCCACCCAAAATCATGACTTTGGGTTTATCACTGGGAATAATTTCGTTTTCTGCTTCGTAAGTCGAGTAATGGTAAGGAGTAAATGCTTCAAATTCCGCCGCACAGGTATCTACAGTTTTATAAACTGGGATAACTCCTAATTGTTTGCGTTGTTCTCTAACTGCATCTTCGGTAGTTTTAGTTGCATAAGCAATTTGCTTGTCGCTAAAACCATACTGTTTCACCTCATACAATTGTTCTTTTGTCAATTGTTGCAAAGGAGTTCGCTTGATAAATTTTTCCACCTCCAGTAATTGCTGCATTTTATTTAAAAACCAAGGATCAATTCCCGTAAGTTCATAGATTTCCTCCATGCTAATTCTCAACTGCATCGCATGACGCACCGCGAAAATCCGCTCTGGATTGGGTGTTCGTAATTGAGCGCGGATTTGCTCCCCAGAAGGCAATTTTTCATCGCCATCGCAACCCCAACCGGCTCGCCCAGTTTCCAGGGAACGCAAAGCCTTCTGGAAGGATTCGTTAAAAGTCCTACCAATAGCCATTGCTTCCCCTACTGACTTCATTTGAGTTGTTAATACAGAGGAAGAACCGGGGAATTTTTCAAAAGCGAAACGGGGAATCTTGGTAACGACATAATCAATAGTTGGTTCAAAGGATGCAGGAGTTTCCTTGGTAATGTCGTTTTTGATTTCGTCTAAGCTGTAACCGACAGCCAGTTTCGCGGCAATTTTAGCGATGGGGAAACCCGTAGCTTTACTAGCTAAAGCCGAACTGCGAGAAACACGGGGATTCATTTCAATCACAACCACTTCCCCGGTAAGAGGATTGACAGCAAACTGAATATTAGAACCGCCAGTTTCAACACCAATCTCACGGATAATTTTAATCGCCATATCCCGCAAGCGTTGATATTCCTTATCAGTCAGTGTTTGTGCAGGAGCTACCGTAATCGAATCTCCCGTATGAATACCCATTGGGTCAATATTTTCAATCGAGCAAATAATTACCACATTATCCGCCAAATCACGCATGACTTCTAATTCATATTCCTTCCAACCCAACAAAGATTGATCGATGAGAATTTGCGATACAGGAGAAGCCTCAATACCTCCTTGAGCCATTTCTTCAAATTCTTCTTGATTGTAGGCAATACCACCACCAGTACCACCCATAGTAAAAGCTGGACGAATAATCAACGGATAGCTGCCAATATCTTTAGCTACGATTTTAGCTTCCTCCAAAGTTGAAGCCGTACCGCTGGGACAGATTGCGACACCAATTCGCGTCATTGCATCGCTAAATAGTTGTCTGTCTTCGGCTTTTTCAATGGCTGGTAACTTAGCCCCAATCAATTCCACACCATATTTATCTAAAACGCCATTTTTCGCCAAAGTTACAGCAATGTTGAGAGCAGTTTGTCCTCCCATTGTTGGTAACAAAGCATCGGGACGCTCCTTTGCAATCACTTTTTCTACCATTCCGGGGTTAACGGCTCAATATAAGTCTTATCAGCCGTTTCTGGATCAGTCATAATTGTCGCTGGATTAGAATTTACCAGCACAACTTCGTAGCCTTCTTCCTGTAACGATTTACAAGCTTGGGTTCCGGAATAATCAAACTCACAAGCTTGTCCAATGATAATCGGACCAGAACCTAATAATAAAATTTTTTGCAAGTCTTCGCGACGGGGCATAATTGTTGCCTTTAAATACGAGAATATGAATCCTGATTATTTTAAAGGTCTTTGATCGCACTTATGCAGTTTATTATCAAGGTTTATTGATTTCATGACGAAATTTTTTCCACAGATTCGCAAACACAGAAGTCGGGTTTCTTTAAGAAACCCGACTTCTAACCCCACATTAACCTATGTCGGCATGACAAATTTTTCTTTGCCACCAAGTTCAAATGCTGTATGAATCGCTTGCAATGCTTTGACTCCTTGCTCTTCTGCTACTACACAACTGATTTTAATTTCTGAGGTGGTAATCATTTGAATGTTGATTTGCTCCTGGGATAAAGCTGTAAACATTTTGGCCGCAACTCCTGGTTGTCCTACCATTCCCGCACCAACGACGCTGACTTTGGCGATTTCCATGTCAAGTACTACTTCACCCCAACCGCATTCGATTGCTGCTTTTTGCAATAATTCTTGGGCTTGTTTTGCTTCTACTCGCGCTACTGTAAAGGCAATATCCCGCGTCGGAATTCCTTTGATTACATGACAGCGCTGGGATTGAATGATCATATCAACGCTGATTTTATGATCAGCTAAAGTTCCGAAAATTTTCCCTGCCATCCCTGGTAAATCTGGAACTCGACGAATTCCCAAACGCGCTTGTTTCATGTCAAGAGCTACTCCTCTTACTGGAGGTTGAGAAGAGGAGGAGAAGGAGGGGTAGGACGATGAGGGAGTAGATTCTTCTATATTAAATGTTTCTCGCAGTGCAGTTACAGCTTTGTCACAATCGGCGCTGTCAATTACACAACTAACTTTGACTTCGCTTGTGGAAATCATTTTGATGTTAACTCCCTTACGCGCTAAGGTAGCAAACATTTCCGCTGCCACACCCGGACGACCAATCATTCCCGCACCGACTATACTTACTTTGGCAATCTGCTCTTGTACCATGACTTCGGCTTCTTCTAATTCTCCATGATTAGAATTGCGGAGTGCAGGGGCAATGGCTGAGGCAACGGCTTCGGCTTTTTTCAAAATACGTGCCATTACGGTGAAAGCAATGTCGTTTGTATTACCTTCATGAATTGATTGAATAATTAAATCTACGTCTACTTTTTGACGGGCTATTTCACCAAATAACTGGGCTGCAATCCCTGGTTTATCTGGTACGCGCAATAATGATACCTTCGCTTGATTGGTATCAAATTCAACATCATCAACAGGTCGCGCTATTTCCAAATTAATTAGCGATCGCGGTTTTGGTTGGGGTGAGTCAACTATAGTACCGGGGTGATCCGTCCAACTGGAGCGTACTACCAAGCGCACGCCGTAATTACGAGCTATTTCTACAGCACGAGGATGCAAAACTTTTGCTCCTAAAGAAGCTAATTCCAGCATTTCATCACTGGTAATTTCTTCCATCAATTGTGCTTCTGGAACCAAACGGGGGTCTGTAGTTAATATCCCCGGTACATCTGTATAAATTTCACATTTATCTGCATTTAAAGCAGCGGCGATCGCCACTGCTGAAGTATCAGAACCGCCGCGTCCTAAAGTTGTAATTTCTAATTCCTCAGTGCTACTAATTCCTTGAAAACCAGCGATGACAACAACTCTACCTTCTTCCAGACATTTTTCTATACGTTGTGTAGCAATATGTAAAATGCGAGCGCGGGTATGTTCGGCTTCAGTAACAATTCCGACTTGAGCCCCCGTCAGAGAAATAGCTGGTTGTCCGATTTGCTGCAATGCCATACTAAGCAAAGCAATAGATACTTGTTCTCCAGTGGAAAGCAACATATCCATTTCTCGTTTTGAAGGGTGGGGAGAAATTTCAGAAGCTAATTTCACAAGTCCATCAGTCGTTTTCCCCATTGCAGAAACCACCACTACCAGGGAATTTCCAGCTTTAACCGTTTCACAGACGCGCTTTGCTACCGCTTGAATGCGTTCAACTGAACCGACAGAAGAACCACCATATTTTTGAACTATCAGCGCCATAATAAATTGTATGGGGAAGTGGATGAACAAGTAAGTTACTCTTAAATACCAGCGCAATTGGGTAAATTTACCCCAAGACATTGCCAAGTATACATTTAATTAACTTATCAGAATCTATACCCCATTAGTAAAGGACGTTTTTACTATTTTTAAAATTGGACTATCGGAGTGAGGAGTTAGGAGTGAGGAGTTAGGAGTGAGGAGTTAGGAGTGAAGAGTTAGGAGTTAGGAGTTAGGAGTGAGGAGTGAGGAGTT
>JAAUSO010000035.1 GCA_012033205.1 Richelia sp. SL_2_1
AGGAACGTTCACCGCTAGGTGTGCCGGAGGTACAACCCAACCTACAAGGCGGGTTTGTTGGGTTTCGCAGAGCCTCAACCCAACCTACAATTTTCCTTAACTGAACCGTATTGGACTATAAGTCGCTGCTACACAAACCGGCACCCGCCTTACGGCGGGTTCTAAATTAAATAGTCCACCGTCAGGTGGGCTTTGTTTTTGTAGTAGCGGTAAAAAAGCGCCGGATACTAAAACTGTTATAAATTAGAAATTATCAACCACCTGTTCACTCATTTGCAGCTCCAACAAATCCAATAATCCATCAACATCAGAATTAAGTTGTGCAAAACAAACAGGTGGTGAAATTTCTGGTTCAAAATAAATTAACTTAATTTGTTCTTTGCCGATAGCTATCATTAAAACTTCTGTTTCAGGTTTATAATTATCTATTAAACCCAAAAGTTCTTGAAGCTTATGATCAACATTATCATTAAATTTCTCAATTGCTTCTGAGGGACAATAGACAAAATGCGGCTTCGGTTGTAAATCAATACCAATAGTACCTTTACTATGACCATTTTCTTGCCAAAGTCCCCAGGAAAGTGCGGCTAATTCCTGTTGATGTGCTTTAACAAATTTATCTAACCTGTGCAACCATTTGGGTTGGATTATATCGGCTTGAGTGCTACCAAACATCATCACATTTCTAAATAAGCAATTAAATTCATCATCTCATATAAAAGCCCCATATAGAACAGACAATCTAAGATAAATCTCTCCTTCTTTCCTTACTTTGTGTTCTCTCTCTTGAAAAGTTGTTCATGGGGGAAACCCCCAAGATCACACTTTCCGCTGCGTCTCTGCGGTTATTTAATAAATAATCTTCACCTGATAAACTAATAGCTTGCGGTTTGATATATACTTTGAACGGAATCAGTAAAAATGTCAGAGAAATACTCAATATAAAACCAATTACAATCAAAAATATCCAGAGAAAATACCAGAGAAAAAATTCTTCAAATCCGGCAATTTCGTCAAATAAACGATGATTTGCGATTAATTCCGGAGTTGATTTGTTGTCGGAAAACTTCAACAATAATTCGTAATATGGATAATGTTCATTACTAACTTTTCCGCCATTCGCTGCTATAAATAATACGAATAGTGTTTCGATCAAGTTGGCTTTTATCCGGAATCAATTATCAGTTAACACACAGCATAATGTACCATGATGACTACTAACTATTAACTGATTTTAAACCAGATTGTACGCGCCATAAACTTGCATAAATACCGTTGCGTTCTAATAATTCTTCATGAGTTCCAGATTCGACAATTTCACCGTATTCTACAACATATATGCGGTGTGCATTGCGAATTGTAGATAGACGATGCGCGATCGCAATAGTTGTTCTATCGACGGTAATTCGTTCTAAAGAGCGAGCGATAGCGGCTTCTGTTTCATTATCTACCGCTGAGGTGGCTTCGTCTAAGATTAATATGGGTGGATTTTTGAGAATTGCTCTGGCGATGGCAATTCTTTGTCTTTGTCCCCCGGATAATTTTTGTCCGCGTTCACCGACAATTGTTTGATAACCTTGGGGTAGCTGCATGATAAATTCGTGAGCTTCAGCAACTTTAGCCGCTGTGATAATTTCTTTATCGTTAGCGTTAAAGGTTCCGTAAGCAATATTTTCGGCTACCGTACCATGAAACAAAAATACATCTTGACTTACTAAGCCGATACAGCGACGTAAATCTTGAAGATTGATATCTTTTAAATCGATATTATCAACGGTAATTGTCCCGGAAGTTATTTCATAAAATCGTAGCAATAATTTCACTAAAGTGCTTTTACCAGAACCTGTAGAACCGACAATAGCAATAGTTGTTCCTGCGGGTATTTTTAGAGATAAATTTTTAATTACCGGCTGTCTATCTTGATAGGCAAAAGTAACATGGTTAAATGCAATTTCACCGCGTACTTTTTCAATGGGTAAATCGACATTTCCGGGATGAATTGTAATTTTAGTATCCAACAAATTCATCACGCGATTAGTAGAAGCCATTGCCCGTTGATATAAATCAAAAGTTTGTCCTAATCTAGTTAAAGGCCAAAGTAACCGTTGAGTTAAAAAGACTAAAACGCTGTAAGTTCCGACAGTCATATTACCGTTAACTGCTGACATTCCACCGAATAGTAACAGCGACGTAAACCCGATTAAAATTAACATTCTAATTAAAGGTACAAAAGCCGCAGAAAGTTTAATTGCTTGACGATTACTGCGACGGTAAGCGTCACTATCTGATGCTAAACGTTGACTTTCATAATCTTCGGCAGTAAAACTTTTAATTGTAGTAATACCGCTCAAATTATTAGATAAACGAGAATTTAAAAAACTCAACTTTTCGCGGACATCAGCGTAACGGGGTTCAAGTAAATCTTGGAAAGCAAACGTTCCCCAAAGAATAAACGGAATCGGTAAAATCGTCATCCAAGCCACATTGGGAGCTAAAATAAAGAAGGCAGCGCCAAGAATTATAATAGTTGTGGCAGTTTGCAATATATCATTAGCTCCCACATCTAAAAAACGCTCCAACTGGTTAATATCATCGCTGAGGATAGACATTAAACCTCCGGTACTACGTTCTTCAAAATAAGCTAATTCCAAATTTTGTAAATGATTATAGGCATCCAAACGCAAATCATGCTGAATACTCTGGGCTAAATTACGCCATAAAGTTTCCAAAGCGTACTCAAAAATTGACTCCAGTACCCAAATAACCACCGTGAGGAAAGAAAGTATTAAAAATTGCCAAAAAATATCTGTGATTCCCCAACTAGCAATGATAGAATCTTTCTGTTTGACAACAACATCAACAGCAAAACCGATTAAAACTGGAGGTGCCAAGTCAAATAACTTATTGAGAATAGAACAAATCACCGCGAGCCGGATTTTTTTGCGATAATCTTGTCCGTAGTCAAGCAAGCGTTTCAACGGATGCGCTGAATTCCGAAGCTGTTTTTGCGAGCGACTGGATTTAAGTACTTGAGCCACAATATGAAGGTAAATGCGTGAAATTTATCTTATCACGTTTGCGAGACTTCAAATATTTCTGAAATCAATTATCAATCGATTTGTAGATTAATTTTGACCGAAATAATTCACAATATAAAAGGAGCATTAAATTGAAAAGTCAACAATTAGGCAGTTGGCAATCGGCAGTTGCAGGAATTTTGGTAGCAATAGTTGTTGTTTTTAGCCTAAATTCATTTGTAATTATTAATCCTGGTCAAGCCGGAGTTTTGAGTATATTAGGAAAAGCTCAAGATGGTGCTTTACTTGAAGGTATTCATTTTAAACCACCAGTCATTTCTAATGTAGATATATACGATGTCACAATCCAAAAATATGAAATACCCGCCCAAAGTTCTACCAAAGATTTGCAGGAATTAACGGCAAAATTTGCAATTAACTTTCGTATAGATTCCATAGAAGTTGTTGATATTAGAAGAAAACAAGGAAGTTTAGAAAATATCGTCTCGAAAATTATTGCCCCCCAAACTCAGGAATCTTTCAAAGTTGCAGCAGCAAGAAGAACCGTAGAAGAAGCAATTACCAAAAGAGACGAGTTGAAAAATGACTTTGATAATGCCCTAGGGCAGCGTTTGGAAAAATATGGAATAATCGTCTTAGATACCAGCGTCATTGACTTAACTTTCTCCCCCGAATTTGCCAAAGCAGTTGAAGAAAAGCAAATTGCTGAACAGCGTTCCCAAA
The DNA here is from genome assembly GCA_012033205.1 of Richelia sp. SL_2_1. Lineage (GTDB taxonomy): Bacteria > Cyanobacteriota > Cyanobacteriia > Cyanobacteriales > Nostocaceae > Rivularia. The sequence goes on from JAAUSO010000035.1 coordinate 3,762, forward strand.
GAGCGGTTTACGTAGCCGCAGAAGCTGAACAAGAAGCATTCGCGGATATTAATCGTGCTAGAGGTAGAGCAGAAGCACAAAAACTTTTAGCTGAAACTTTAAAAGCTCAAGGTGGACAATTAGTATTACAAAAAGAAGCTATTGAAGCCTGGAAAAGTGGAGGTGCTCAAATGCCAAAAGTTTTAGTCATGGGGAATGAGTCCAAAGGTGGTGTGCCATTTTTGTTTAATTTAAGTAACATACAAGATTAATCCTACTGTAAATTTTTGGTAGAGTATAGGCTCTACATCATACGAAGTAAAAACCTAGTAGATTCCTTTTTAGGCTTATGACAAGCAAACCCCAAACCCAAATCACGGTTGAAGAAGCCAAGAAAATCTTGAGCAAATACGACTTCGTTGATATTGCAGCAAAACTAAAGTCATCGGAAAAATTTTAGTCCGTCAAGCTTTGACTTTACTTGCAAGCCTCTGCGATTATCAAATATTAGGTATTTCTGCTGATACTACTGAACAAGGAATCAAAGCAATGGAAAGTTATTCTCAAGCTTTGGGATATCAGCCTCCGAGTAATTTACCATTAATTGATGGTCCAGTTTATATCAAGTTAAATGGTAAAAATGGCTTGTGTTACATTGATTCCTATTTGGGACATCATCGTGGGGTTTTAGTTTCTTGTCAGTCTTCTTCGGAAGGTGGAATGAATCATATGTATGGACATTTACCTTTAGATTTATTTGATTAAATGATATTGGTAATTGAGCATGGTAAATTAAGGTGTATTATTCTTTATAATTTAATTGCACCTTGAAATTTAAAATAGCCGTAACGCACCATTTTTAATCGGTGTATTACGGCTTTTAATTTTTAGGGAAAAGGCAACAGTGGAAATAAGAAGTCTGGAGATTAAGAAGTCGGGTTTTTACGATGATTATCATGTCTAAGAGATATTTAACCTCAAAACCCGACTTCTGTAACTTCACCGGGTAATGGGAAATAAGCAGTCGGGTTTTGATTATAATTATCGTGTCTAAGAGATACAGCAAATTTCATCTGATTGAAGTACATAAGGGCGGGCAGGGATGCCATCCCACAATAATTTTAATATTTATATTTGTACTTATTTACCTGCAATCTGCTGTATTTAACCTCAAAACCCGACTTCTGATTGTGGTTAATTCAAGTTATAACTCATTCTAAAAAATCTAAAATCTAAAATCTAAAATCCTATGGGTGTTATTACATTACAATCTGTCAAAAAAGATTTTGGCATCAAAGAAATTCTTAAAGATGCTACTTTTAGCTTGGATGCTGACGAGAAAGTCGGCTTAATTGGTACTAACGGTTCTGGTAAATCTACATTATTAAAAATGATTGCTGGAATGGAACCGATTGATGGTGGTGAGATTATTGTCAATCCCGGTGCTAAGGTTATATATTTACCTCAACAGCCAGATTTAGATGAAAGTCGTACAGTTTTAGAACAGATATTTGCCGATAGTGGCGAACAAATGAAATTAGTGCGTGAATACGAAGAAATCTCCGATAAATTAGCTAAAAATCCCCAAGATAATCAATTGTTATCACGGTTGGGTGAAGTGACGCAACGGATGGATATGATTGGTGCTTGGGAAGTAGAAACCAATGCTAAAATAATTCTTTCGCAGTTAGGAATTACGGATTTTGATGCTGTCATTGGTACTTTATCTGGCGGTTATCGCAAGCGAATTGCTTTAGCGACAGCTTTGTTATCCGAACCAGATTTGTTATTAATGGATGAGCCGACAAACCATTTAGATGCTGATTCTGTGGAGTGGTTACAAAGTTATTTGAATCGTCGAAATGGCGCTCTTTTATTAATAACTCACGACCGTTATTTTTTGGATAAAGTTACAAATCGTATCATTGAAATTGACCGAGGCGACCTTTACACTTACTCTGGTAACTACTCATATTTCCTGGAAAAGAAAGCCGCAGCAGAAGAATCAGCAGCCAGCAGTCAGCGCAAGTTTAAAGGAGTACTGCGACGAGAATTAGAATGGTTAAAAAGAGGGCCAAAAGCCAGAAGTACCAAACAAAAAGCCAGAATAGATCGAATTAGAGAAATGCGAGGAACTGAGTTTAAACAAACTCAAGGAAAAGTTGATATTTCTACTGCTAGTCGTCGTATTGGCAAGAAAGTTATTGAAGTTAATAATATCTCGAAATCTTTTGATAACCGGATTTTATTTAAAGATTTTACCTACGAATTTAGCCCGGAAGATCGAGTGGGAATTATTGGTGAAAATGGTGCAGGTAAATCCACTTTAATCAATATTATCACCGGACGCGAACAACCGGATACGGGTGAAGTTGATATCGGTACTACGGTTTATATTGGTTACTTTGATCAGCATTCAGAAGAATTGATTGGTGCTTCCAATGATTCACAACGAGTAATTGATTATATCAAACAAGAGGGAGCAGAATTTATTGAAACTGCCGATGGAACTAGAATTAGTGCTTCTCAGATGTTGGAAAGGTTTTTGTTTCCTCCGAATCAACAATATGCACCGATTAATAAACTTTCAGGTGGTGAAAAACGGCGTTTATTTTTATTAAGAATTTTAATGAGTGCGCCCAATGTTTTAATATTGGACGAACCAACAAACGATTTAGATGTCCAAACTTTAGCGGTATTAGAAGATTATTTAGAAGACTTCAATGGTTGTGTAATAGTAGTATCCCACGACCGCTACTTTTTAGACCGTACCATCGATAAAATCTTTGCTTTTGAAGAAGGGAAGATTCGCGAATTTCCTGGTAATTATTCTGTTTATCTTGATTTTAAAAGAGCAGAAGAAGCCAAAGAAAAGCAATTACAAGCCGAGTTAGAGAAAGAAAAACCGAAATTCGATACGCAGAAAGTAGAGACTAAAGTTATAAAAGAAGATAATAAAAAGAAGCGTCGGTTATCGAATTGGGAAAAGAAAGAATTCGAGCAGTTAGAAGGAAAAATTGCTCAATTGGAAGACGAGAAAGTGCAAACAGAAATGGCTTTAACAAAGGCTGCGGGAAATTATGCAGAAGTTCAAAAGCTTTTTGAAAAAGTAGAGAATCTCAAGCAAGATATTGATAAAGCTACAGAAAGGTGGATGGAATTAGCAGAAATTGATGAATGAATTGGTAATTGGTAATTGGTAATTAAAATCCGTGAAATCCGTGAAATCCTTTTTAATCCGTGTTGGGAAATTGGCAGTAGGGAGCAAGATGCTCCCACTACTATGGACAATTACTTTATGTTAATGTCAATGTTATTGTTATTGTTAATGTCTTTGTTAGGGTTTTAAGCAGTTTTTTCGATTAATTTGATTTCTAAATATACCTGTACAATAAAATGTCTCTTTGTTAATATTCAAAATTAAATTACCGTGTTAGTATGAATAAAATTTTTCATGCTAAAGTTCAGCAAAGTAAATCTAATTGGAATAAATATTAATTATTCTTAATTATTTGGTTACTAATATTTTGCTGTTCTTGGTTATCGGCAGAGAATATTATTTGTGAGTTATTTAATTGCTCTTAGTTACTAATTGATGATTTTATGGGAATCAGAAAAAACTGCAAATGGCTGAATTTATTGGCAATGACATTGATAAGTTTGTATTTGGTAATTGGTGTACCGAAACCAGCTTATGCAATGCATATTATGGAAGGTTTTCTACCATTTTATTGGGCTGCTTTTTGGTGGGCTGTTTCTTTACCTTTCATGATTTTAGGATTTATATCCTTAACTCGTATCACCAAAGAAAAACCTCAACTTAAACTGCTTTTGGCTTTAGCTGGTGCTTTTGCTTTCGTACTTTCGGCTTTGAAAATTCCTTCGGTAACGGGTAGCGCTTCTCACCCCACGGGTACAGGGTTGGGTGCGGTATTATTTGGTCCTTTAGCGATGTCAGTTTTGGGGACTTTGGTATTACTTTTCCAGGCTCTATTACTGGCACACGGCGGCTTGACAACATTGGGTGCTAATGCATTCTCCATGGCGATCGCTGGACCTTTTGCAGCTTTTTGGATATATAAATTAACAATGAAGTTGTCTGGAAAACAAAGGTTAGCGATATTTTTAGCCGCAGCAATAGCCGATTTACTAACGTATATTATTACTTCTGGACAGCTTGCTTTGGCTTTTCCAGCTGAAGTTGGTGGTGTGACGGCTTCGTTTACAAAATTTGCGGGAATTTTTGCAATTACTCAAATTCCTTTGGCTATTAGTGAAGGTTTACTAACAGTATTAGTGTGGAATTGGCTGCAATCTTATAATCCACAAGAATTAGAATTATTGAATTTAATTAAGCGGGAATCTCACACCAATGAAACAATCAAGTCAGTCTAATAATGGATGGAATAATTGGCTGTTGATATTAACAGTTCTTGCTTTAGCTGTTGCACCAATTATATTTTTACGTGATGCAGAATTCGGTGGTGCAGATGGGGAAGCAGAAGAAGCAATTACGGAAGTAAAACCAGATTATAAACCTTGGTTTACACCTATATTTGAACCCCCCAGCGGTGAAATTGAAAGTTTATTATTTTCTTCTCAAGCTGCTTTAGGTGCGGGATTAATTGGTTATGCAATCGGTTTGTATCGGGGACGTAGTGAAAAGCAAAAACCTGAAGAATGAGCTTAAAACTTGATACTTTAGCATATACAAATAAACTCAGAGGATTACCACCAGAACACAAATTAATTTTCGCTTTGACAACTTTGTTAATTTCCCTTTCTACCCATCCACCAATCCAAATTTTAATCGCTTTATGGATGGGTATTTGGACGGTTGTTTATGCCAAAATTCCTGCTGGTACTTATTTCAAAATATTAGCCGTTGCTAGTTTTTTTTGGTTGACTAGTTTACCGGCTTTAATTATCAACGCTATTTCTATCGCCGATGTTTTGAAAGTACAAAATGATGCTTGGCAAGGTTTCACTTTTAGTTCTTACTATATATATATTAGTCCTAGTGGTTTCTATCAAGCACTTAATATATTTACCAGAGCCTTTGCTTCCGTTTCTTGTCTATATTTTTTAATGCTAACTGTTCCGTTTACGGAAGTATTGCAAACTCTACGTCGTTTCAAATTTCCTACACTGTTAATCGAATTATTATTATTAATGTATCGGTTTATTTTCATTTTATGGAATACAGCCACCGATTTATCAATTGCTCAACAATCTCGTCTTGGCTACCGTAATTTTCGCACAAGTATCAAAAGTTTGGCGCTATTAGTTGGACAACTTCTAAAGCGAACTTTACAAAAATACAGTCAATTCTCTTTAGGATTAGAAGCACGAGGTATGAGCGGAGAATTTCGAGTTTATGCTCCCCGTCGCTATCGTTCATCAACGCGGTATATCATCGAAGCAATTATCGGTTGGGTAATTTTAATAGTATTAGAATGGTGGTTGAATGCAAGAATATTTACTTGAATTTGAACAGGTTCATTACACTTATCCCGGCGCTCAAGAATCTTCTCTCAACGGTGTGACATTAAATATTCCATCTGGTAAAAAATCTGCACTTATCGGTCAAAATGGTTGTGGTAAAACCACATTATTTTTATTAGCAAATGGTTTGTATAAACCGAATAGTGGAATTGTCCGTTGGCACGGTAAACCATTACGTTATGACCGCAAATATCTGAGTAATTTACGACAAGAAATCGGGTTAATATTTCAAGATCCAGAACAACAATTAGTAGCATCTACAATTGAAGAAGATATTTCCTACGGCTTATGCAATTTGAATTTACCGACTTTAGAAATTCAAGTGAGAGTAGAGGAAATATTAGTCGAATTTCAATTAACAGAATTAGCACAAAGACCAGTACATCATTTAAGTTTGGGTCAAAAAAAACGAGTTTCCATTGCAGATATAATGGTACTGCGACCCAACTTATTATTATTAGACGAACCCACGGCATATTTAGATATTAAACATACTCGTCAACTGATAAAAACCCTAGATAAAATTCATCAAAATGGTACAACATTATTAATGTCCACCCACGATTTAGATTTAGTTTATCGTTGGGCTGATTGGATATTTGTCATGGATAAAGGAAAATTAATTATAGAAGGTAAACCCCAAGATATATTTGCTCAAGAAAAACTTTTAGAACAGTTAGATTTAGGATTACCGTTGATATATCAGCTGCTATTTGATGATAGTTTATCTACTGAAGAAAAAGCTGTTGTAGAAAAATTGCGAGAAAGAATATTAAAAATAATGTAGAGACGTAGCACTGCTACGTCTCCCTAGATTTCGATTTATTTCAAATAATACAACTATGAATTAACTACCGCTGACTAACAAAAAGCTGCGTAAAATAATATTCACCTTTGGAATTTTTCGCAACACCAATACCAGTCACCTGATACTTACCAACTATATTCCGATGATGACCAGAACTTTTTAATCCAACCCTCAACAGCAGATTTTCCGGGATTGCGATAACCTTGATTATAAGCAACATTTTCCGCTACACCATTCCAGGCAATTAACTTAGAAATTTTGTTGTAGCGAGAACTTGAACCATCATGTCCAAAAGGAACTCGCTTATCAGCCATTTGTTTACTGTGCTGTCTTGCAATTTCAGTTATATCACTGTTGAATTTCAGCGGTGGTAAACCTTTGCTACTACGGTATTGATTAATTTGTTCGTGAACCGATTTTTCCATAGCAGCAACATCTGAAGCTGCATTGACTGATTTTGCACCTAATCCAATTTCGGAATTACTCAAAAACTGGGTTATTTCCCCTCCACCTAACATGATTGCTGTTCCTAAAACAACTCCAAACAATGGGAACACTTTTTTCAAATCAGACTTTAGCCGAGTATTCTTCAACATTTCTATTTACTCCAAAAACAACTGAATAAACCTCTACTTATAATTCCCTTCATCGAGAGAAAAATAACTTTTTTGCACTTTGATTCCGGTAGATTTATTCGCGATTTGGTAGAAGCATGATTGAAAGTATGTAATTCTGTTTACCTTATTCACCCTGTCAGCAGAATTTCCCACAAAAGTAAAGTTAATTCATCACTTACTTTTGCAAACTTTCTATGTGATTGTAACTAACTTTTCTCCATTTTGGGTTATGAAATAGTTAAAAGCATTGTAATTTAAAATACTTTATATATTTTTTTTGGAAAATATTAATATTTATCAAATAAAAAACCTTCATTACAACGCGGAAAATACTCACTTTTACTTAACAATCATCATCAGCATTTTCTTCAAATCTCAATTTTGAGCTTTTAATATAATCTTCATCAATTTCAAAAGCTAACCAATTTCTTTGCAAAGTTTCAGCAATCCTACCCGTCATATTTGAACCAGCAAAAGGGTCTAACACTATATCACCTGGTTCCGTACAAAGGTTAATCACAAATTCTGGTAAAGCTTGAGGAAATCTTGCCGGATGTGGTTTAAAACCTTCTTCTTTACATCGGCGTTGATAATAATCGTTAGAGGCAGTATTCGAGGCAGAAATGACATTTACCGACTGCATTTCTTCTTCCACATAAACTTCCTGTAAAAGTGTAGGTTGTCCTATTTCTTCTTTATTTTCTTGACATCGCCCATCAATAATATTAGGTGGAATAGCTCCGCCTCTATCATTGCCAAATTTATCGGAAATATCATGCCCAGATGGTCTAACTTTAGGTTTATAACCGTTCTTAAGCAGATTTTTCATTGCTTCACTATAAGGCTTCAAAACCCTTCGATTATTAGCTTTCGGATGGGGTTCCTTTGAAAGCCACCATACCGTATTAACCGAATCTTTTACTCTTTCCCTGCGAATTGTTACCCATTCAGCCGGGGTAGGAAGTTTTGCTGGATTATACCAATATAATTCTTGCGCTAAATAAAATCCTACACCACCTTTTTGTTGCGATTTGCACAAAGAAATAACTAGTTCAAAATGATAAAGTGAACGAACTGGCATTCCTTTAACCCAACTACCACCAATATCAATAACTAGCGAACCTGTTGGTTTTAAAATCCGGTAAAATTGCATTGCAAAATCTTTAAACCATTCCACATATTCATCGGCATCTACGTTTCCATATTCTTTTTTACGAACAAGCGCAAATGGTGGAGATGTACAAATTAAATCAATACTTTCGTCAGGAATATTTGCAATCAATTCTAAACTATTTCCTAAATATGCAGCGCCAAATTTTGTTGCGTAATATGAGTCGTAACTAAATTTCATCTGAATTTTATTAGTACTTGCGTACTCTAAATATTAACAGCATTATTAATCAAAGCATAAAATTTCTCATTTTTAGCGATTTAGCTAAGCAATTGGAGTTTAACATCGCTTTTTTGTATTAAGTACTTACGCAAAATTATTTATATAATTACTCGTGAGTTATATAAGGCTCCCCTCTTCCCTTTTCCCTCTTCACGGACTAAACGAAATGTTTAATTTATTTTGCACGAGTACTTAAATCAGCGTGAGTTCCATGTTGGTGTAAGAAGTCGGGTTTTTATCAATTTATATCGTTAAAACCCGAATTCTGCGATTTGCATCAAATCATCTCTTACAACTCCAAATCTACCGCTACCCGATGAGCGCAGGCAAACCCGGAAAAGGCTACCGCATTCAATCCTTGTCCGGGAAAGGTACTATCTCCTACAATATATAATCCTTCGATTGCTGTCCGATTAAACGGCATCCCTAATAATCCCCGTAACTTCCTTCTGGGTATTGGTCCATATGTACCATCTACCCTTCCCAAAAATCGCCGATGGGTTCTTGGTGTTCCAGCTTCTAAATAATCTAAATTCGCATCTATCTCTGGAAATATCTTTTTCAATCTGTCCACAATTCGCCAAGCTGTAGCTTCTTTTTTGGCTTCGTATTCTTTCTCAGATAAACCCTGCCATTGATCAATCGAGTGTGTCGCGAACGCATGAATGATATGATATCCTTCTGGGGCTAACTCTGCGTCGAGCAATGTCGGAATGGAAACAAAAATTGTCCCTTCGGAATCGGTCATTTTCTCCCACTCCGACAATAAAATATGATGACATTCCGTTTCGGAAGATAATAATTCTGCTTTTACTCCCATATGTAAGCTGAAAAAACTCGGCGACTTTTTGTATCGCTGTTGCCATTTTTTTTCATTAATTGGTATTTTTACAGGCGAAAGTAGTTTCTCAAAGGTATTCCAGCGGGTAGCATTAGAAACAACACGTTTGGCACGATATACTTGATTATTTGCTAGTTTTACGCCTACAACTCGTTTTTTCTCTACAAGAATTTGCGTGACTTTGGCTTGATATTTAATTTCTCCTCCCTTTTTAATTAAACCTTCTACCAGCTTTTGAGCAATTTGTCCTACACCACCTTGAGGATAATTAACTCCACCGTAATGTCTGTCAGAAAATACCATTCCGGCGTTAATCATTGGTGTCATGTCGGCAGGTACCACCGACCAGCAATAACATTCTATATCAATAAACTTTAATAATTCTGGGTCTTTAATATATCTTCGTGCTATATCTCCTACGTTTTGCGGTAGATACTTAGCTAAACTCAAACAAGCTAATGGGTGTCTAAAAAAGCTTCTCATTAAATATCGAGGTTCTTCTAAAGACAGTAATTCCATTTGATTTAAACAATTAAAAACTTGCCAACACTCGTCATAAAAACGACGAATTCCTTTACTTTCGTGAGGAAAATAAGCAATTAAATTTTGTAAAAAATCTTCATAATTTCGTTCGACTTTCAAATCTAACGAGTTGGGTAAATGATAGTGAATTTGTACATGATCAGGAATTGTTTTCAAGCTCATATCTACAGCTTGTAAAGCACGGGTAAGTAAATTAGTCGTTCCCTTTTCCCCAAACCCAAAAATCATCGAAGCACCCACATCAAAGCGATAACCTTCCCGTTCAAAATAGCCCGCACTACCACCAGGAATAGTATATCCCTCCAAAACCAGTACCTTCGCACCCTTCGCCACCAACTGAGTCGCAGTTACCAAACCACCAATCCCAGCCCCAATTACAATCACGTCATACATAATTTTGAATTGATAATTAATATTTATTAAAAGGGACAAGGGGGATCATTCTTAACTCCTAACTCCGGTACAGACGTAGCAATACGCCCCGTCTCTACAATTCCTAACTCCGGTGGTACTAACTCTTAAGATAATCCAAAATCTCAAATCTCAAATCCAAAATAAAAAAAGAGGGACAAGTCCGCAATGCCGACCAATCCCGTCTGCCGTTCCTTAAAGAGAGGAGAACACTGAGAAGTAATATAGCGTTGATTGAGAATAAATGTCAACTACTAATTAGAAAAATTCTCAATAAAATTTCAATGATATTTCAATAAAATTTGTAAGGGTTTATATTTGGTATTAGCGAGCAGCTTAAAACAGTATTATGATGTTTGGCGTTGTTATACCTTATATATTGAAGCTTTTACATTTATTATGACGCTACAACTGCGCGTTTACGTTCCACCTCATCCTTTAATCAAGCACTGGTTAGCAGTTGCTCGCGATGCTGGTACACCTTCTGTATTGTTTCGTTCTGCGATGACTGAATTGGGACGTTGGTTAACTTACGAAGCTGCTAGGGAATGGCTACCAACTTTAGAATCAACTGTTCAAACTCCATTGGAAGTATGTCCTGCAACATTAATTAATCCTGAAATTCCTGTAGCGGTGGTACCAATTTTACGAGCGGGGTTGGGATTGCTGGAAGGAGCGCAAACTTTGCTACCTCTGGCATCTATTTATCATTTAGGTTTGGTGCGAAACGAGGAAACTTTGCAACCCCGATGTTATCTCAACAAGCTACCAGAAAAAATTGACCCCCAAACCAGAGTGTTAATTACCGACCCTATGCTGGCTACAGGAGGCTCTATAATGGCTGCTATGTCGGAATTGACTCAACGGGGTGTAGACCCGGCTTTAACGCGGATTGTCTGCGTCGTTGCCTCTCCTCCGGCGTTGCAAAAATTAAGTACGGCTTATCCGAGTTTAAATATCTATACCGCAGCGATTGACGAAGTTATTAACGAGCGAGGTTTTATTGTACCGGGATTAGGAGATGCTGGCGATCGCACTTTTGGGACTTAAGTTAGTATTTCTCTAGGACTTACTACAAAAAAAGTGATGATTAAAGTAGGAAGTAGCAATAGAGATGGACGGAAATATTATGAGTCAACGCGATGGTTTTGCGAGCGGTTTTTTCGCTGGAGCAATTTTTGGTAGCATCGTTGGCGGTGTTATCGGCACCCTAGTAGCACAAAAACGCGATGGAGCAGAATTAACCGAAGATGAACGAGAACAGCAAATAACAGGTACGGGTGATTTAAATTATAAATCTACCAAAAGACAGATGCGAGGTGCGCCATCTTCAGCTATGGAAATGGAAGTAGCACGACGCTCACTAGAAGATAAAATTGCTCAATTAAACGCCACAATTGATGAAGTACGCGACCAATTAGGCAATGTAAACAATAATTCTGGTGAGGTAAATCAACTTTCAGACCGTAGTGAAGAATTACAGTCTTAAAGAAATATTGATCAATTGAGCGGAATTTGAACGATAACTTGTTTTGTAACCGCTCAAAATCTATCTGAAAAAAGATAAATATCGAAACCGTCTTCTGGGCAATAACAGTACTAACTAAATTAAAATCGATAATAAGACGGCTTTTACCTAAACTCAAAACACCAAACATTTATGTATTTATTGATCAGCACACTACTCACATTCATCCAGATTTACAGTTTTCTATTGATTGCTCGAGTTCTGTTAACCTGGTTCCCGCAAATTGAGTGGTATAACCAACCATTTGCAGCACTCAGCCAGATAACCGACCCTTATCTTAATCTTTTCCGCAATATAATTCCCCCTTTAGGAGGAATTGATTTATCTCCGCTTTTGGCTTTCTTAGCACTAAATTTAGCTAGCGGACTTCTGGGAAGTTTAGCAGGGCCGCTGAGTTCGAGTTTTTAAATTACTCAAAGCTACCTATGAAGTATGAAGTTTTGATTTTCATCTTCATACTTCAAATCCTTGATGATTGATTATTAATTATTCATCAGTAACGCACTTTAGAAGTAAATCCCGATGCTTTAAACTGCTTTAACTTTAATGGTGTAGGTTGATTTGCGGGAACAGTAATTCTCATTTCAAAATTGCTTTCTCCTGGTGGTACTTCAGTGATAGAACCCAGACGAGTCCGGTTTTGCATCACCGAGTTATTATTTGCATCGTAAATCCTTCCAAAAATGTCTGCATCATATACAGTTTTATTCGTCATGTTTTTAGCTGTTCCCGTGACAATAAAACAATTTGCAGCCCGACTAGCACCACCACTAGTTACATTCCCTTGGGCTAATTCTGGCGGACATTCTTGGTAAGATATATCAGATAAAGGAATTTGGGTGATTGCTAAAGCAGAGGGAGAATAAATCCAGGAGAATACCCCAATAACACAAGAAATACAGAAAATTGTTAGCGATCGCAATAACATAAAATACACCGCCCAATTAAATTGAATTATAGAATACACTTAAGACCCAGCTTATCAGCGACTAGCGATCGATGACTAAATAGTTGCAAAGAAAGCAATGTGTTATTGAGCCATCTTGAATATAATTTTTTGCCATAATTTGCGTAATTACTCTCTAATCTAATGTATTTATACATACTATACATAATATTTGTATAAAAAAAGAGTAATTATGGTTTCCATGGGTGCCCTAGGAAGTGCAGTGAGTATAATTGTACGTGCCAATAAATTCATCGAACAAGGAAAAACAGGACAATCAGACTTATTTTTTACTGGCTTTTTCCGTCCCATTGTTGGAATGTCTTTCGCTATTTTTGCGGTAGCATTAATTGAATCTGGAGTATTTTCCGGTATATTCCAAATCTCCGCACGAGAAAACCGCACTATTTATCTGTATATGGCGATCGCCTTTATCGCAGGATTTAGCGAAAGGCTTGTAGAAGACGTAGTTTTAAAAACCGAAAACACATTAACAGGTTTTTCCTCACATTCAAATAAATCAAATGATTAATTAACCTTTAACCTCTAACCTCTAACCTCTAACCTCTAACCTTTGACCTTTGACCTTTGACCTTTATTTATTTATTTATTATTGAATCATCTGCAACATTTTGATTTTTGAAATTTATATCCACAAGAGCAACATTGGTCTGATTTCCACTTTTACTAGATGATTGCCAGTGATTCAGAACATCTTTAACTAAAATTTCTTGAATAAATACTTGAACTACAATTACCAAAGGAATCGCCAGAAATACACCCAAAAAGCCAAAGAAACTACCAAAAATTACTACAGCCAATAAAGTTATTACTGGTAATAAAGAAACTTGCGACTTCATTATTAAAGGTACAACAATTAAGCTTTCTACCTGTTGAATTCCGAAATATAACGCAATTACAGCAACAGCTTTCCAAGGAGCATCTAGTAAAGCTAATAACAGCGGTGGAATTAAACTTAATGTCGGACCAACATTAGGAATAAATTCTAAAAATCCGGCTACAATTGCGTTAATTAAAGGAAGTCTCACACCCAAAATGAGTAAACCGATATAGCTCAAAGTACCAATCAGAAGCATCGTCAACAGCGTACCTTTGATCCAACCAACTAAATAGCTTTCACACTTGTGAAGAATTTCATCCATGCGACGACGATAAAAAGCTGGGAAAAGCATGATAAAACCGCTGCGATAAGGCTTGGGGTCTATCAAAAGCATAATAGTTAAAATCAAGAAAAGCAGTAAATTTAAAACAATATTGAGAGATTGACTGATAATTAAAAAGAAGTTTCCTAAAATTCGATCCAACCAAGTTTGTAAACCTTGAGTCAGATATCTTAAACCTTGAATTTCATTTAAAACTTGTTCGGGAATTACTTTCAAAAGCCAATTATTCCACAACTGTATTTGGTCTAAAAATTTTGGTAGTATAAAAGTAAACTCGCGCAACTGTTCAATAATTCGCGGTGCAATTAGTGCGAAAAAACCCGATATAATTATAAGTAACAAAAAAACTGATATTCCAACAGCAAAACCTCGTTTTATACGTATTTTTTGTAAAATTTTAACAATCTGATTTAAAGCCGTTGCTAACACTATAGCGGCAAATACTATTAATAAAACTTGTCTAATTTGCCACAATATATATATAGATACGACTAAAGCAAACAAGCCAATCCATTTTCCTAAACGCACAAAACGCCTCCGTAGTTTTCCAGATTTGAATAGCGTATGTGTAGAATATTCTTTTCATTTACCTTTGTCTTCTTCCTGAAGTAAGTTACTTTCCATCCGGAATAGAGATTCTCATAAATAATATCCATCTAGAGAAAGATAAAAAGGAACTTCTTATTGAATTAATCTAAACTTTAAAAGCTGTTAAATCGATATGAATATTTTTAATTTTAACAGAATTGTGATGTTTTTTGAATTAAAAGATGATTTGCACAACCATGATTGTCAAGTGGATGAAGCGCTTATACATTGGATTTATCGGATTTATTCTATTTTTATCTCTTTCTGGCTTCACAATAGCTAGAGATATCCCACAAGTTGCTCCACCAATCGATTCTCAGCAACCGACACAACCGCAACCACCTGTAAAACCATCTGACTCCGCACCCGGTTTGAGTAACTCCCAGGAATTTTCAGCATGGGTAGATAAATTCATGAATCAGGAGATGTCCAAGTCTCACATACCTGGAGCAGTTATTTCTGTAGTTAAGGATGGAAAAGTATTTTTTACTAAAGGTTATGGTTATGCAAATGTAGAAAAAAAGATTCCGGTAGATGCTGACTCTACACTATTTCGGGTTGCTTCTGTCTCCAAATTATTTACAGCAACAGCAGCAATGCAGCTATCCGAACAAGGCAAATTAAACATAAATGCTGATGCAAACAGGTAATTACCGTGATGTTGAATATTCCCGTAACACTTTAGCAAAAGTAACTGCGCCTTTTAAAGATATTAATATTAAAAAAACTGATACTGGCAACTTAGTAATAAATACTCCCAATTTACTTTTTATCGGTAAAATGCCAGATAAAGAATTAGTGCCGATTGATAAACTATTATTTAGAAGACCATCAGATAATGCCTTTACAGCATTTGGTGAAAATAGCAATGGAGAAATAGAGTTTGCCTTTAATCCTCTTTTTGCAAAATAGGAGCGTATCATAAAATTGCCTGGTATGAAAGTATTTGGGTGCAACTGGGTATTTTAGCTTTCTGTTCTCTTGTGTTTTTCTCTCGGAGAGAGACTAGGAACTATGAGCTTGAGGCTCTTATCGCAATCCGAATTGAGATTTGAGAAAATACTTAGATTCAAAGTTGGGAATAGAGGTCAAATTTGACTCATACTGGCGACTGTAAGTCGCGGCTACACAAACAAAACCCGCCTGCACGGGTTATTTAATTAAGTCCACCTCCGTGGACTTAGTTTGTGTAGTAGCGGTTTTAACCGCCAGACTATATACAAATTTCTTACAAATCATTTAGGATTCACATATAACTGACTTCCATTACATTAATTATCCAACCATTCAACTAATCCCAAAGAGTTAACGCTACCTAAAAAATGAGCGCCAATAATAGTTACATCTGCAAGTATCAGAAGTAAATCAACAGAACGTACTACTGTTTCAGGATTATAAACTGCAACTCCTTGCGGTTGAGCCAAAGTTTTCGCTAAAACAGCAATTACAGTTCCTTCAGCAGCTACAAAACCTAACCCAATTCCTATCAAACTAATAATTAAACCGATACGTAAAACTCTAATAATGTCTTCTTTTTTCGGGTGCAAATTAGTATCGGCTAGCTGCAAACGTTTAGCTAAACGAGTATAACGATAAGCCCAAAATATTCGGAACCCTACCGCAATTACACCGCATACTCCTAAAAATATCCCTAATCCAATAAAAGGACTATTTATATCGCTAAAATTACGGCTGAACATTACTAATAATAGAATAATTCCAGCAACAGTACCAAGCAGCAAATGAATCCAAAAGCTGATTCTACCAAGTAAACGAAAAGTACCGGCAAATTCTTGTTTACTGGGGGAAGATAAAGATGTTTTTGATTGCATTGATATTTTCTCCTTTGTTATTTAAGCTGTAACCTAATTGAGAATATTGAATTAAATAAAATAGAGAAAAAAGTAATTTTGTTAAAATCCTATATCAAATATTTTCAATCGGTTTGATATTAGTTTATCTTTGATGATTTGATTAATTCTTCTTTCAAAAGATAGATAGGATGGTGAATTAAGGTTAACCTAACTACAACAACAAGCATAGAAGTCGGGTTTTTACCACGTTTATCTTCTATCTAGAGTATTTATCCCAAAAACCGGACTTCTCACCCCGGATAAATTTTTAAAAACCCGGTTTATGCAGCGTAAGTCCTACTATAGCCATTTTCGGTTGAGTGCAATACACTAAACCTCACCCCCTTCCCCTCTCCTTATCAAGGAGAGGGGTGTCCGGAGGACGGGGTAAGTTATGAGTGTATTCTATTCAATTGAAAACCGCTATATAAAATAGAAGTTTCCATATAAAAATGAAAACCCCTATTTATCAAAAGCTATCTATCTTCCTCGATGTACAAACATCAATTTACTTTTCTAACGATTGAGGTAATGCTGAAGGATAGATATTATCCACTATTAATACAGGTTTCTGATTATAGTCTGTTTCTAACTGACTCCGCACTCCAGTATCCCAATTAAATTTATAATCTCTTTCCAAATCAGCAACTGTAAATTGTCTTAAGGTACCTGTAGCAACAACAGTTTCACCAATTTTAAGAGTTTGTTGAGGTGGAACCACATTTGGTTCATTTGGTACTAAAACTAATAAATCATTAGCACCGATTAATGCCTGATCTTCAAGAACAAATACATTATTCCCAGTTACATTTTTGATTGTACCAGGTACTGCAATCACTTTATTGTAATACTCATCGGGATTTGTGGTAATTTGACCTGGTTTTGGTGCTAGTGCAATTGATTTAGCAATTATTGCTGGTTTACCTTCAAATGTTTGATAATCTTTGGAGTCTAGTTCTAACTTGTATTTTTGATTAACATCACCAGTGGCAAATTTCTGAACTTCACCCGTAATTTGCAATTCTGTACCTTCAGGAAGCGGTTGAGTTTCTCCCGTTGCATTTACGACTAAAATACTATCACCACCAAAAAAGTCATCATCAGTAACAGCAAATGTCGCAGGACTAATTTTATTTATCGCGTTACTTCTAATTGTTACAGTTTGACCTACATATTTATTGGTGTTATCGGCAACTTCCTCAGCCGTAACATTCTCTTTTTCTTGTTGTGTAACGTTGTCTGCCGTCTCCGCACAAGCTGGAAGAATTACAGCAGCTAATGCTAATGCTAAAGCCTTTGAACGAAATTTATTTAACATGAAAAACTGTCCTCAAAATGTTTGTATCTACTAAATAATCGTAGTTAGAAAAAACTACTCAAATTAATTATCTGAAATGTCTGCTAAGCATTATGGTTGAAAATTTTACCTATCCTCCTCACACTGCTTATCACTATTTTTTATTTAGAGGATGTTTTGAAAGTCTAATTTAATACTTTACCTGGCGACTAGAAGTCGCGTCTACACAAACAAAACCCGCCTGCGCGGGTTCTAAATTAACCAGTCCACGCAGGTGGACTTTGTTTCTGTAGTAGCGGTTTAAACCGCCGGATACTTTTAAAACATCCTCTTAGATTTACAGTTATATATAATTACGAAATTTCTATTAGATAGGGTATAGGTCGCAGAATTTCAGACATTTAACTCTGTCAACAATAAAACATTGAAAAATCATTGGCTTCTATCTTAAGAAGGAGTTAAGACAGAAAAAGAATATCAGAATCTAAGTTTTTATTAATTAATTATTTACATCAATCCGAAAAAATCTCAAATTAACAGGTTTTTTGCAGCCAAATATTATTTGGAAAAAGTTGTCAAGACTTTAAAGGTATACTTTAAGAAATAATTTTCAATGCAAAATACATCTTTAGATATAAATTTTAACTAACAATTCTCTTACAAATAGCTCTGATTGTAATCTCTCTACAATTGCTAAACTGTCACTTTTTCTAAAATACTTAATAATTCATCTGCACCAAAAGGTTTAGCTAAAAATCCTTGAATGCTAGTACCTGATGCTTGGGCTAAAGCTTCAGTAGAAACTAGTCCACTCATGGCAATAATTTTGATTTTGGGATTCATTTGTTGCAAAGTCCGGATAGCTGTTACACCGTCCATTGATGGCATCATTATATCCATTAAAACCACATTAATTTCTTTTTTGTGCTGTACGTAAAATGCAATTGCTTCAATACCATCTTTGGCTGTAACTACACGGAAATTATAGCTCTCAAGGGTGGATTTAATAATTTCACAAATTCCAGTTTCATCATCTACAACTAAAATTAATTCTTGATTTCCTCTGGGTAACTGCTTGTTTTCTGGTATCGATGAAACTTCTCCTTCTATAGTTGGGAGATATACTTTGAATTGAGTTCCTTTTCCTATTTTGCTTGACACTTCAATAAAACCACCGTGGTTTTTCACAATACCCAATACCGTTGATAAACCTAATCCTGTACCTTTCCCAATTTCTTTAGTAGTAAAAAATGGATCAAAAATTTTATCTATAATTTGTGGAGAAATACCAATTCCAGTATCAGCAATGGTAATTACAACATAATGACCTACTTTTGCTTCAATATTCATTTTGGCATAGCTTTCATCGACAAATTTGTTCCGAGCTGCTATGGTCAAAATTCCTCCATCTGGCATTGCATCGCGAGCATTTACTACTAAATTCATCAACACCTGATGCAGTTGAGTAGTATCTGCTGAAACTGTCCACAATTCTGCTGGTAAATCTCTGTCAATTTCAATGTTTTTGGGAAATGTTCCTTTTACAAAGTCTTCAATATCTTTCAAAAGATGCTTGACTTGTACCACACTATGCTTGCCTTCATCACCACGAGCAAATGAAAGCACTTGCTTGACTAAATTAGCCCCGCGTTTGGCGTTTGCTTCCAGCATTACCAGCATTCCCTGGGAAGTTTCATCTACATTCCCAAGTTTGAGCGGCAGTAACTGCGCGATTGCCAAAATTGGTGTAAGCATATTATTTAAATCGTGAGCGATACCGCTTGCTAATGTACCGAGGCTTTCTAAACGTTGAACACGGAGAAATTGACTTTCAAGCTGTTTTTTCTCAGTGATGTCGGTATCTACGCTCAAAATTGATTTTGGATTGCCGATTTGATCTTTTACTAAAGTCCAGCGACTAGCAACCGTAATTTCTCTACCCTCTTTGGTAATTTTTCTTAGTTCTCCTTGCCAAGAACCACTGCGTTTTACTCCTTGGAGTGCTTCGAGCAATTCTAAAGAAAAATCTTCATACAAAACCTCGTTGGCACTCTTTCCTAAAATTTCTTCTGCTGTCCAACCGTACATCCGCTCTGCACCTTGGTTGCAGTATAAAATATTTCCTTCTAAACTGATTAAGAGAATTGCATCTGTGGCAACATCGAGTAAAGCTGCTTGTTGAGCAATTTTCTCTTCTGCTTGTTTACGCTCGGTTATATCTATGCAAGAACCAATATAGCCAGCAAAACTTCCATCGGGATTAAATCTAGGACTACCTTTGTCTAAAATCCAGCGATATTCCTGATTTTGATTTTGCAGGCGATATTCCATGGAAAACCCTTGATGAGCATCAAAAGCATTAAAATAAATTTCTACACAGCTTTCTCTATCATCGGGATGAACTCCTTCTATCCAACCGTTACCAATTTCTTCCTCTAAAGTTCGTCCGGTAAATTCCAACCAGTTAGCATTAAAATAATTACAAGATTTGTCACATCCAGCCATCCAAATCAATACAGGGGCTGTATCTGCCATTGTACGGAACCTTTCTTCACTTTCTCGTAATGCTACTTCTGCTTGTTTGTATTCGCTAATATCTTTAGAAATACCATAAAAACGCACAATTTTTCCTGTTACATCTCTTTCTACTTTTCCACAAGAAAAGGCGTAACCAAGAGTTCCATCAGAATGGATAAATCGGAATTCTGTTTCATAAGGAATACCTTGCTCGATAGCATTTTTAATTAGCTGATTTACCCGTTCCCTATCCTCTTCATAAATAAATTCATTGATAGCTGCAATGTCAGGAGTGATATTATCTTCATTGCGATTAAAAAATCGATAAAATTCTTCTGACCACCAAGTTTCATCTGTTGTCAAATCCCATGACCAACTACCAATTTTAGCAATTCTTTGTGCTTCTTGCAGCAAAGCTTCAGTTTGACGTAACTTTTCTTCGGCTTGTTTACGTTGAGTAATATCTCTAATTACAGCTAATAAGCCAATCTTTTCACCGTTATTATTATTCAGAAAACAAACTGATAACTCAACGTAAATTTGCTCTCCATTCTTTTTAATATGAATATTTTCTCCCTGCCACCAACCGATTGCTGATAAACTTTCTTTAGCAATCTGTTTATCCTGTAAATTTAGCCACTTATATTCATAAACGGATGATAAATTTCGTCCGATAAATTCCGCAGCATTAATATTATATTGTTGCTCGGCTCGTTTATTTAAATAAATAATTTTATGTTCGTTATCAACAGCAATCACTGCATCGCTGACATGAGCTAAAATATTCGCATCAAATTTAATTTGTGCTTCTGCTGCGGAAATATCTATAATTGCCTGTTGCTTATTATCAGCATTTGCATGGTTTAGCTCGCTAATTCTTGTTTCTAATTCAACTTGTTTTTGCAGAATGTCGATAATACCATCATCTTCATCTACAAGCATTCGTAATAACTTTTTCTCTTCAATAATTCCGATAAAATTATCTTTTTCATCGACAACAGGTAAATGGGAAATTCGATGCTCACCCATTACTCGTAACACTTTAAAAATATCTTGATTTGGTGATTTTTTTAAGCTGATGATTTCCCGTCTCATCACCTCACCTATTTGAATAGATGATAAATCTCTACCAGAAGCAGCCAGTCTGAGTGCATCTGCTTGAGTAAATATCCCCATCAAACAAGATTCTTGAACAATTAAAACACAGCTTGCTTTGTCTTCATCTGCATAACTGACATTCAACATCAAAGTAATTGCATCGCTGACTAAAGTCTCTGGTGTAACTGTTAAACAATAAGTATCAATAACGCGATTTAAAGCAACTAAATTATTAAACTCGGTAATATATGACATAGTACAAATGCCTTGTAAATAATTAAGGCAATTAGGGTATATATATCGTCAATTTCACTCAATTTTTGCGAAAAAATCTATTTTACAAAATAATGCTTCAGAATATAATCAAAAATAAGACAATTAACTAACTCGGTGAAAGTAAACACAAATAGCACAGGTTTACAAAGTCTGATCACTACTTTTTATTTCCCTGGTAACTACTCCTCAATCATAATTACTATTTTCAACACCAACTGAATTAAATTAATTATTTACTTTCTTCCCGCCAGAAGATTACCGATAAAAAAAAACCGCCCCAGACGCACAGAGCGCAGAGGAAAGAGCTAAAAAGAGAAAGAAAGGTAATCGCCAGGAGCGGTTCGGAGGAATAAGTAAGTAAGTAATTAATTAATTATTTAATTATCTATTTCAATTTTAGAAACAAGTTACCTGAGTATTCTAGCAACTTTTCAAAACTTAACAGTTAAAAAATGTAGAAACACTTTGGATATTGTGTCTCTACATCGATAAAATTTGATAATTTATATTTGAGGGGAATTTAGCAAGATGTTTGTCTATTCAACTTTGACTTATAGCCTCTACCTTTGCTGTTGAAACTGCTTCGTCAGGATGATCTATTATTCCTTGTACTGTTAACACCGAACAAGGAGCATGATGAAGCACATAATTACTCACACTACCCAACAGAAGTTCACTGATTCCCCGACGACCCCGACGACCGATTACAATTACATCAGCCTCCCAATTTCGAGCCATATCGCAAATCATTTGCGATGGTTCACCAATGTTTTGAGAAAATTCTGTTTCAACTCCTAATTCGGTGACTTGTTCGCATAGCGATCGCAACCATTTTAATCTATTATCTTTCAGCTTTTCCCAGTCATTGGCATACTTACTATTATTTGGCTGTAATTGGGGATAAAGAATTGTTGGTTGTAAAAACAAAGGATCGGTATATTGCTCATCAAATGGAGACAAAACGTGTAGCAACATTAAGTGTCCATTTGTTATTTTTGCTAGAGATACAGCTTCATCCAGCACTTGCTGACTATGAACTGAATGATCGATGGCAACAAGGATTCTATTAAACATGATATTAATCCTTCTTTATTGAATAATTAGTAATTCGTAACTGTTAACTGGTTCCTGCTCACTATCTTTTTTATAGTTGAACAATATGAGGTTTTTGTGAGGATTGAGTTTTGTTTAGCCCATCCATGGTGTAAGGGATCAAAATGTCTGGAATACTACTTTTGCGTCGAAGAACAAGTATTTTTTAGATTTATAAATTTATATTAAGCCCTTCAATCCTAATTACAAACAAACCCTTTCCTGTTGATCATCAGCTTATTTTAATTGTGAAAAATATTTGATATTACTCACAACTTCCTCATATTCTTTTTCTATGATTAAAGGATTAACATTTATCTGCTCACTTTCTTGCACTTTTGCATTTCTGAAATAATCGTCAATAATTAATTGAGGAAAACAACAACCATGAATTTCTGTCCTTGCTGTAACGATACACTTTTATCTCACATTACTAATAACCATACTTATTGGTTTTGTCCGACTTGTTGGCAAGAAATGCCTGTATGTGCTTTGCCAAATTCACATTCCTTTACAGAAGTAATATCGAATAGATTGTCTAAAATGCATCAAAAAGTAGACAAATCTAGTTTAACTTCTTCTAAATCTTCGAGGAATTCATCAGAACTTGCTCTGATGGAAGTTTAATAGTTGAATCAATAAAACACCACTGTGAAAAATTTTTTTGATAATTCTATTTTGACCGCTCTCTAATTATTAGGGGGTGGTTTAATGCTGCTCTATTCAAGATGAAATTTTTACAAAATATAAATAATAATTGATATTTGTTAAGTAAAGCAAAGCATCATTGAGTTGATATTCTAAGATTTAGATTAATGTAGATTAAGTTTTGTCATATTAATCTTTTTAATCTTTTACTGCTTTGATGCTGAAAAAGCTATCGGGATGAAAATCTTAATTGTAGAAGATGACCAATATGTAGCAAAAGCCTTGAGTCTGATTTTGACCAATCACAATTATGTGATTGAAATTGCTGCTGATGGAGAAGAAGCTTGGGGATTCATCAAATTTTTTGATTATGATTTAATCATCCTGGATATTAGTTTACCAAAATTAGATGGTATTAGTCTTTGCCGATTGATCCGCTCTGACGGTTTACAAACCCCAATCATGTTATTAACAGCATTGAATTGTCCTCATGAAAAAGCCATTGGTTTAGATGCTGGAGCCGATGACTACATAGTAAAACCTTTCGATCAAGAAGAGCTAACTGCTCGTGTGCGAGCGCTTTTACGTAGAGGAAAAATTAAATCTTTACCTGTTTTAAAGTGGGGTAATTTGCAGCTTGATCCAAAACGTTATGAAGTAACTTATAATCAAAAACTGATTTCTTTAACTCCCAAAGAATACGCCTTATTAGAGCTTTTTTTGCGAAACACTCATATTGTATTTAATTGCAACATGATTTTAGATCATTTGTGGTCTTATGAAGATGCTCCCACAGAAGAAGCAGTTCGTACTCACATCAAAGGATTGCGAATGAAATTGAAAGCTGCTGGTGTACCTAGTAATACAATTGAAACTGTTTACGGTATTGGTTATCGTTTGAATCAACCAATTGAAGAAAAAAGCAAAGAAGCTTTATTTTAAATTCATCTAGTGGAGTGAGAAGTCGGGTTTTTAACTTAAATTGTTTGTCACATCACATAATCATCCTAAAAACCCGACTTCTGATTATGGTAATTACAATCCAAAATCCAAAATTTAAAATCCAAAATTTAATAATGCGTTCCCGTTTTCCGATAATGTACTGCTGTCACAGCTTCATTATTCAATACTTTACCGTTATCTACGGTGGCATAAACTAACCAATGGTCGCCACATTCCATACGTGATTTTACGGAGCATTCGACGTATGCTAAAGCATCAGCAAGAGCAGGTGAACCGTTACCGGCTTCTTCAGTTTCAATCCCTGCAAATCTATCTTCAGCAGGACTAAAGGGTTTGAGAAAGTGTTTCATCAATCCTAAATGACCACCTTCTTTTAATACATTAAGTACAAAAGAATTACCTGAATACATCAAAGATTCTAAGGCTCTATCTTTAGCTACCGCAATGGTTAAGCCGGGTGGATTAAAACTGGCTTGAGATACCCAGGAAGCTAACATCGCACTAGAAATATCTCCTTGTTTAGCTGTAACAACGCACAAAGAGCCAATAATTCTTCCCACTGCTTGTTCCACAGTTGTGGAAGGTTGAGTTGGTGTTCTGACTTTTTTGGTTTTTTTCAATGCTTGAGCAAAGTCAACTCCAGTTTCTTCACACATTTGCAGGGTTTTTTCATCGGGTTTGAACTTAACTCTAATTGGATCGAAACCAAAGCGGAATCCAGCATCTTTGAGTTTTCCTTCTAAAATATCAACTGCTTCCCCACTCCAACCAAAGGAACCAAATACACCAGCTAGTTTACTTTTGGTAGCCGTAGACAGGATAATACCTAAAGCTGTTTGAATTTGTGTCGGTGCATGACCTCCTAGAGTCGGAGAACCAATTATGAAACCGGATGCTTTTTCTACTGCTGTTTTAATTTCCTCTGGTTCAACAGCTTCACAATTGATCGATTCTACCGCCACTCCGGCTTTGGTTATTCCCCTGGCGATCGCACCTGCCAATGTTGCGGTATTCCCGTAGGCAGAAGCATAAATTAATGCAACACTTGTATCTTGAGTAGTTTGCTGTTTGCTCCACTCGCGGTAAGCTTCGGTTAAATCGATTAAGCCGTAACGTACTAATGGTCCATGATTCGGCGCATACATCCTTACAGATAAATCGGAAATCTTCTCTAAAGCAGTTTCTACTTGACGAGCGTGGGGTGCCATCAAGCAGTCATAATAATAACGTCTATCTTCGACAAAAATTTTCCAACCTTCATCAAAAACTTGGTCTCCACAAATATGTGCGCCGAATAATTTATCTGTGTAGATAATTTCTGTTTGCGGATCGTAGGTGCAAAGATGATCGGGATAACGAGGGTTGGGAGTAGGAATAAATTCTAAATTATGTCCTTTGCCTAAATCAAGGCTTTCTTCTCCCCGCATGACTATAACTGGTAAATCTTCGTTTTCTAAAGCTTTACGCAAATTGATGGCACCAGGATTAGAACATACAAATTTTACTTGAGGAGCAATTTCCAGTATTGCCTTCAAAGTCGCGGCACGATTGGGGTTCACATGACCGATTATTACGTAATCAATCTGAGTAACATCAAATCTTTGCTGCAAAGCGTCTAAGTATTTTTCTGTAAAAGTTTCTCCCGGAGGATCAATCAGTGCGATTTTATCGGCTTGAATTAAATAAGAATTCGCAGTAGTACCCTTACTCAGAGCATATTCTATTTCAAATCGTAACCGCGTCCAACTGCGCGATCGCAATATAGTAGTATCTGTAGCAATCGGCAGAATTTGAACGTCACGAGGCTTATTTTTTAACATGGTTTAATAATTGTGAGGAGTTTAATATTAGTTAGGAGTTAAGAGTTAGGAATTAAGAGTTAAAAAAGTAAAGAGTTGGAAGTTAAGAAGTAAGAGTTTTACAAAAAATCAAAAATTTTCAACACTTTATTTGATTTTTAACTCCTAACTCCTAACTCCTCACTCCTAACTCCTAACTATTTAATAATGGTTTCCAACTTTTCTGTGATGTACAGCGGTTAAAGCTTCGGGTTTGCTGACTTTACCTGCATATACTGTACTGTATACAATCCAATGGTCTCCAGCATCCATCCTGCTGCCAACTTCGCACTCTACATAGGCTAATGCATCACTGAGTATCGGCGCTCCGTTTTCCGCTGGTTGGGTTTTTACTCCTTCAAAACGATCTGCACCAGGAAGGAATCGTTTGAGAAAGTGTTTCATTAAGCCTTGATAATTACCTTCTTCGAGAATATTTAAAACAAACTTGTCCCCGACTTGCATCAAGGATTCAATGGCTCGATCTTTCGCTACTGCGATCGACAATCCCAAAGGTTTGAAACTAGCTTGATTCACCCAGGATGCTAACATGGCGCTTTTGACATCACCTTGTTGAGCAGTAATAATATATAATCCACCACTCAATCTTCCCAAAGCTTTATCCAAGTCAGCATCAAGAGACTTCATGTGTTTGATGCTTTGCTCGCGGGTTAATAATTGTCCTAAATCGGTTCCCGCTTCTTCACATTGTTTGTAAGTACTCTCAGTCGGTGTATCTTTAATTTTGATCGCACCAAAAGCTGGTTTTAAACCCAACTCCCGGAATTTTGTTAAAATCGGGTCAATTGGTTCATCATCACCACCACCAGTTTCAAATAACCCTACCGCTTGTTTGTCGTGTACCGAACCTAAAATAGTACTCAAAGCAGTTTGAATCTTTTGATCGGATGCTGGGGGCATTCCCACTACAATTCCAGTAAAGCGACTTGCTTGTTCTCTTAATTCCTGTAAATCAACATCTTCGCTCAAATCTACCATTTCTACAGCGACTTCGGTTTTAGAAACACCGCTGGCTACTGCTTGAACAAGTTTATCGCTGTCACCGTATTTAGAAACGTAGAAAATACCCACAATTTTCTCAGCTTTCGCTTTATTTTTACTCCAATTGCGGTAGCGTCCAATTAATTCATCTACATTATGAGATAAAAGTGGTCCATGTCCAGTTGCCACCATACCCACAGTTTCCAACTCACCCATGCGTTTGAGAGCAGACATTACAGAACGAGCATTAGGAGCCATTAAACACTCATAATAATACTTAAATTCTGCACTAATCGCTGTCAAATCTTCATCAAAAGTCGCATCGGAACAATAATGCATCCCAAAAGCATCACAGGTAAAGAGAATTTGGGTTTATGATCATAAGTAAAAATGGTGTCAGGCCAGTGTAAATTAGGAGCAATGACAAATTCAAGCTCGTGTCCATTTCCTAAATCAAGGCGATCGCTATTTTTGACGATTTGATTTTTAAAAGGTTGATGTACCAGATTTTCCAAAAATTGAATCGCTACCTTTGAACCGACAACAGTAACTTCCGGAACTAACTGTAAGAAATCTTTAACTAAACCGCTGTGATCCGGTTCAGTATGACTGATAATTAAATAATCGATTTCCGCTGGATTAATCAGTCCGTTGAGAGTATCAAAGTACAACTTGCGGAACTTTTCGTGAGAAGTATCAACTAAAGCAGTTTTTTCACCACGAATGATAAACGAATTATAGGTAGTGCCATTTTCCAAACCAAACTCGATATCAAACCGATCTCGATCCCAATCCAGAGAGCGAATTGCCGTAGTATCAGCAGCAATTTCAGCAGTCTGCATGGTGAGCTTTTTCTCAGTTTTCTCGGTAACTGCTACCATAACTCATCTCCTTAATTAATAGCTTTTTAATAACTGAGTATTTATGCGTCTACTTTTATTGTGACACGAGTTATTTGTAAATTTTTATTAATATACCTATAGGTTGAGTTAAAAAAAATTAATCATGTTGGACATCGTTTAATTTACTCAGCGTACCTCCGCGTTAACCTCCGCGCACCTTTGCGTTAAAAAATGTTATCTCATCCTCCAAAAACCTGGTTAGCATTAACAATCGGCAACTCCCGCTTACACTGGGGCTTATTCAACCAACAAACCCTCATACAAACCTGGGATACTAATTATTTAACAGAATCAGAAATTAGAAGCTTAGCCGAAAACAAAACTTTAGAACAAATACTTTTCCATCCCCCCATCCCCCCTCTCCCCCCTCTCTTCATTGCTTCCGTAGTTCCCCAACAAACAGAACTTTGGCAAAATTATCCCAAAGTTAACTTTATCAGCCTAAAAGAAATACCCTTAAATAACTTATATCCCACATTAGGAATCGATCGCGCTTTAGCATTACTTGGTGCAGGTGAAACTTGGACTTTTCCCACATTAGTAATTGATGCGGGAACAGCACTTACATTTACAGGTGCTGATAGTCACCGTAATTTAATTGGTGGCGCGATTTTACCAGGATTGGGTTTACAACTTGCAACTCTTAGCCAAAAAACCGGACAATTACCAAAAGTCGAATTATCACAACAACTTCCCCAACGCTATGCTCAGAATACAAACGAAGCAATTCAAAGCGGAATAATTTACACCTTACTAGCAGGAATCAAAGACTTTATTGCAGCGTGGTTACAAGATTACCCTGCAAGTAAAATAGTAATTACAGGTGGCGATCGCAATTTATTATTTACTTATTTAAAATCTCAATTTCCCGAAATTGCAGCCGGAATAATCGTCGAACAGAATTTAATTTTGTGGGGAATACAAAAAATCAAGAGTTAAAAGTAGTATTTTATTTCTAACTCCTAACTCCGGTAGTGCTAAGCTAAAAAGCGTTTAATTTGCATATTCAAATTTTATTTAAATCTTGTAGTGCGGGCATCCCTTCACGGAGTTTACCCTTGAACAAAGTGAAGAGTTCGAGGGCAAGCCTGCCCGCTAGAAAAATGCAAATTAAATGCACGATAGCTTAACTATTCTAATTATTAGCTTTCATAAAATCGCTAACTTCTTCAGCGACAACAGAAGCGCATTTTTGAGGTAAATTATCTTGTCCGTGAGCAATTATTTTCAACTTTGCTTGAGGAGTTGATCTGGCATAAACTTTACTTCTTATTAAAGCATCTGCCTGATCTTTTTCACCTTGCAATATTAATACCGGAATCTGGAGCAAATCCAATTTATCTTGTAATAATTCTGCTGCGATTTCTGGAAACTGACGCTGATACAAAAGTTGAGTTGCTGTCGGATTATTTAACAATATTTTTCTTTGCTGTAAATCTTCCTCTATTTTTGCGTCCAATTTAAGCATTTTTGCTAAGAAACGAAATGTTTTTAACAGCTTAAATATAAGTGATGGACTTTTCGTTAAACGTTGCATTTTTTGCCAATTTTTATGCAACCCTTCTACTTCCACACCTTCAGGTGATAATAATATCAAACCTTGAACTTTCTCTGGATACTTCAAAGCACAACTAGCAGCAATCCATCCTCCTAAAGAATGTCCTACTAAATATACTTTATCTAATTTTAAAGCTTGCAGAAATTCAAACAAACAATCAACTTGTAAATCAATACTATAATGAACATTTGGATATTCTGATTCGCCAAATCCTAACAAATCCGGCGCAAAACAATGGAAATTTCGGGATATTAATTCCATTGTTGATACCCATTCACTACTGTCGCACCAATTACCATGTAAAAAAATTACCGGAATACCATTACCGACTTCACGCCAAAATAATAACCCTTGAGAAAGCTTTCTTCGGGAATTCCGAAATAACATCGTATCCATATTGAATATTGAATTTAATTTAGTAGTTAACTTTAATAGATTTTAAGGACACTCCATTACAAAACTGTCGTCGCTTTACAACAAGTGTCCAAAACCTAAAATCTGAACATTAGTACATAATTTTACGCCAATATTGTCAAGTTATTTAAGTAGTCTTGTAACTGGCGATAATGGTCGTGAGACATAGGTTCTTCTGGTAAAGAATTAGGAAGAAAAGCTTGAATTTCCATCGCTTCTAAAGTATCTTGAATCTTCATTTCCCCCCTGACTTCCGCTTCAGCCACAACACAAATTGAATGGATTCTGGGGTCTCGATCTGGTGCTGAATAAACTCCAACTAAACGCCTAATTTTTACTAATTCTAGTCCGGTTTCTTCCATTAATTCACGTTTAATTGTAGTCGGAATATCTTCTCCCCAATCCACCATTCCACCCGGTAAAGCCCAGAGACCGTTGTCTCGTCTTCTAATCAGTACAATCCGACCGTCCGGAAGTATCGGAATGATACTTGTTCCGGTTATCGGATGACGAAATATGATACCCAGTATCGTTTGTCCATAACGCCATAAAGTCCGAGTGGACTGTACGGCTGAGCCGAATAAAGCAGCAAAGTTCAATGTTCAAATTCTTGTATTTTATTTGCTTAGTCTTACCCACTGCAACATTCATAAAACTACTATTTTAAGAGTAGTTTTGATACAAAATTACTTGTGAGTTAGGCTTTTCTTTTTAACATAAGTTCCTGACGATTATCATCTCATACAATGATGTTCGTAGAACAGCTTAATTTTACCATCCAAAGACTTAATATATATTGTGTATAACTATACTTTCTCCGCACTAATTGATCAAAAATAATCGACTTGTAATCGGTGTTACAATAATTAGAAGTCCAAAAACTAATTACTGATCAGGAAATAAACCAAAAATAAATTCTTAAAATTAGTAATTTTCAAATTATTCAAGCTATTCAAATTATTTAAATTATTCAAATTAAATTATGACACAAGCAACAGGCTCCTTTAATATCGACTTTTTGTTCAAGATAAATTATTTATATATTTATTGCTCGTTTACATAAGTTTTTCCCATCAGCTATTCCTAATTCAACAACTATACACGCAACACAAAACCTTACGCTCCACAATCTTAATCCAAATAATTGACATGATCAAACAAATGCGATACAATGTTATATTGCTATTTAAAATCGCCGGATACTAGTTTAGGCTAAAATTGTATCAATACCATAAACTAGATAGTTACAATTATCTATGTGATGCCAACCGGCAAGCTAAACGTTGTTTATTAATGAGGTGAATATGGCTAAGCGCCGTAACCTGAAGAAAGAAAAGGCGCTACGGAACCAGGCATATGCCCGAAAGTTTCGTAAACGGACTACTACAGGACGTTATCAAAGAAGATTCCAGCAAAGAATGCCGAAATCTGAAGAAGATGAGAATTCAGCATCTGATACCGGCGCAGCTGCGATTGATTAGTTTCCTAATTCCAATCTTTGCTTTTAAAAAAAGCATTCGCGGAGCTTTCATATAAAGGCTCCGCGAATGCTTTTTTATTGAGAGCTACACACACATTTAACACTTTTGTCCTTCCTAGAAGGTTACTGAGCCTGTCGAAGTAAGCACGGGGCTTTTAATTGAGAATTCGACAATAGTCCGTGAATCCCACATCAGTAATTTAGCTATGTAGAACAGTACTTCATTTATTCCAAAATATTAAGTTTTGTAACAAAATGCCGAAATGGCAACATTGAGGTTTAAATTTTAGTTATTTTCTCTGATAAAGGTTTAATGATCAAGTAGTATGAAATCGTAAAAAATATCAAAAAATATAATTATTTATGTTTTGTCGTTGGGAACACACCGTAATGCTACTTAAAACATTAAGATAATTTAAAGAAAATTTTCAACTAGATGGTCTTCTAACCAATTGTTGTCCGATTGTCTAACCAAAGATAGATGCAAATAAATATGTATTAGCATTAATACTTGTTTAGACGAATTTCTGATTTTGAAGAAAATGTCAAGTCTAATTTTCTGGTAAAAGTGAATTCTTAAGTAATTCTTCGCTTTTCACAAAAATTAATTTAAGTTTAAATAAACCTTAAATAAAAAATAAGTAAATCCACGTAAGTCAAATTGTTTTATGAATAGCCAATCTACCATCTTTATTAAGAAAAGTTTAAGCATCAGCGGCGCAATAGTTCTTGTTATTGGAGCTTTTTTAGCTATACCCAAGATGGCAGATGCAACAGGAACTCTGAATCATATAGTTCCTAGGGATTCGATTCGGGCGGTAAAAAGCAATTTCGGTGGACGCAAAGCGAATCATCAAGATTTATTCAATGGGTATCAACCACCTGATTTTGGTCGTCCTGCAAGCGTCTATGGTACGGGTACACGCTAATACAGAGAAAGTTACTCAGTCATTACGAACAGATTCTTTCCACCAATGATGATTCTGTACTAAAGTATGAACTTGCCAGTTAGGGTCTGAGTGAGGGTAATCTAAATGATAATGTCCTCCTCTGCTTTCAGTTCTATAGGCAGCACTTTTAAGAATCAGATAAGCAATGTCGAGTAAATTATGCACTTGCGTCCACAGCTTCAGATATTCTTGAGCGTTGCTCGATGTGAAATCAGCTGAGTTTGGTGGATGTAAAGACGACAAGAATTTACTCAATTTGAGGTTGCTGAATTGTTGCTGCCAAGATTCGATATGAGAAATTGCCTCGTTTAAACTCGACTGCTGGCGACAAATTCCAGCGGATTGCCAAACCAAACGCGGTATTTCACTGCGTAATTCTTTTAAATATTCATATTCATCATCTATTTCTTGGGAATCAATTTCAAATCTGTCCAAAGATAGATGTGCATTTTGTGCAGGCTGGTTTTTTTGTAACTGAAGACGAGACATTTGAGCGCCGAAAACTATGCATTCTAACAGAGAGTTGCTTGCTAAACGATTTGCTCCATGAACTCCCGTACTGGCTGTTTCTCCAACTGCGTATAAACCCGGAATATTAGTTTGATTCATCAAATCTGTTTGAATACCACCCATCCAGTAGTGAGCTGCGGGTGCGACGGGAATCGGTTCAGAAAATACATCAATTCCCCAGCGCTGACAAACTTTAACGATATTGGGAAAACGATAACGAATTTTTTCTGGAGGAATAGGGCGCATATCCAACCAAACATTGGCAGTTGCGGGGTCTTTTTCGGTTTTTTGCAGATGAGTGAAGATAGCGCGACTCACGATATCTCTGGGCGCAAGTTCACCTTTGGGATGATAATCAAAGGCAAAACGTCGTCCTTGATTGTCAATTAAATGCGCTCCTTCACCGCGCACGGCTTCGCTGATTAAAAATCGCTCAGCACCTTGTTTAGTCAAAGCAGTGGGGTGAAACTGCACAAATTCTAAATCTCTCAGAATTGCTTGAGCGCGCCAAGCCATAGCTACACCATCACCAGTACTGATAGCTGGATTTGTGGTTTGAGCAAAAACTTGACCTCCGCCACCTGTAGCTAGTATCACCGCACCAGCCTGAATCCATCTCACTTGACTTTGATAAAATAAACTGATTCCTTGAGCGCGTTTAGTTTCGGGATGCAGCCATAAATCTAAAGCTAAAGCTTGTTGAATTACTGTAATGTTAGAACGTCTTAATACTTGAGCGCTAAGGGTAGTAATTACTTGGGAACCCGTGGTATCAGCAGCATGAAGAACTCGGTGACGAGAATGAGCGGCTTCTAAAGTTAAAGCCAATTCATTACCCCGACGGTCAAAAGCTACACCTAAATCTACCAAAGATTTAATGCACAATGAAGCTTCTTGAGCAAGGAATTCAACTACAGAACGATCGCACAAACCAGCACCAGCAGCGATGGTATCTTCAACGTGTAATTGGGGAGAATCTTCGGGTGAAACTGCCGCTGCAATACCTCCTTGCGCCCATTCACTAGCAGATAAAGAAATAGTATCCTTAGTAATTAAGCCTACTTGTAAATCTTGAGGCAAACAAAGGGCAGTATACAGTCCAGCTGCACCAGCACCCACTACTAAAACATCAAATTTGTTATGAAGAGTGATTTCCGACAAGGTGGTAGATGGGGAATATAGGAGTTTAGATTTTGGATTTGAGATTAAATTTGAGATTAAATTTGAGATTTGAGGGACAATGGGTTAAAAGAAACAGCTTTTTATGAAAAAATATACTATTAGAGACGTAGCAATGCTACGTCTCTACATTTATTCAGAATTGGCTGAATTCAACACAAAGCCGTTCGGCAGCACTAAGTTAATCTTGGGATAATTAACGGCTAATCCATGACTTATCTGTAAATCCCGTTATTAATGCGTTCAGCGCCTTCATTAAATATAGCTTCAGTTTTGGTAACAGTGAAGTTATCTAAGTTGGCTTGCAGACGTTTTTTCTGATTTTCGGTTAAATCTTGAATATTCAGGACATCTTCTACGTTTTCGTAAGGAGCATTAAAGACTATCTTCCTCGCAAGTGTCGGATATAGTCCTCGATACCTTTGAAAAGCCCCTATATTCGTATTGTTTAAGTCAATTTTGTCACCATAAACATCTGCAAGTCTATCATCTGCTCGATTCCGCAATATTCGAGATGAATCAATTGCCAGTACGGGAGTTTTGTTAACGGCAAATGCATCCAAATTGGCTGCTTGGGCTAAGTCTATATTGCCCAAACATCCCCAAAATCCGATCAATAAACTAAATACTGTTACTAAATGCGCCAATCGTTTCACGATTTTCTACCTCTTTCCATCAAACTTACATCAAAGCTT
Organism: Richelia sp. SL_2_1; assembly: GCA_012033205.1. Lineage (GTDB taxonomy): Bacteria > Cyanobacteriota > Cyanobacteriia > Cyanobacteriales > Nostocaceae > Rivularia. The sequence continues at coordinate 38,377 of JAAUSO010000035.1, forward strand.
TTAGCTAACTCTATTTCAGATGCCATTAATTATGGATAAATCACATCTGTTCATAGTCATTAGCTGCTAGCAAAACACAGCAGTCATCAAAAACTACTATACAGCTTATCAATATCTGTAATATTTACTCTTGAGGACTTTGAGCAATATTTTTACAAAAAATTATTAAAAAGAAATCATTATCCATTGCATAGCCTCAAGCCAGAACAGCAGCTATTAAAAATAAACTGTCTACTAATATTGTACTCAAAACTGCGCCACTAAAGGCATACCAGTGCAACTGCTTGTATTTTAAAGGTACAATCCCTACAGTTAATAAAACTACAGCTAAAACAACTGCCCAAGCAACTCCGGCTGGTGTTTTTACTTGTGCAAGTGCCGAGCGCAATATTGGTGCAGCAAATTCTGGCTCTACAACCATAATTTGCCGCCAGTAGGGTATCAAGTCCACTATGTAAAAATATATATCGGTTAATACCGTACCTAGTAGAGAACCAAAATAAAACCAGTTTCCTACTTTGCCCCAATTACGATACAAACACCAAATCGCAAAGGGTAAACCTATTGATTCTACGGGTAAATGCCACAAAGGTTCCCACCGCAACCAGCCCCAGTATATCGAGCCTGCTAACCAACTCCAACTAAAACCTAAAACTAAATCTCCCCAAATATAGGTTCTACTCCGCGACATCAATAATTTACTTAACCATACCCATACAGCCGTCAAGCCTACACTTAACCACGGCAGCAGCCTTACCAATGGGGCTTCAATAAATACTGGTACCGATACCAAAAATACCGCCGCTGCGAATATGAGTAAACCTCGTCGAGATGTTACTTCTAGAAAGAAATGTCTTAAGGAAGAAGATGGGAAAAATGTGATTTTCTCATCTTTCTCTCTCCTTGGGGGGATTGCTGTGGTTATCACTTTTTGCTTCGCTTTTAAGTTTATTTCTAAGGTTTCGAGACTTTCTACTGTTTGAATCACGGGGTTAAAAATTTATTTGAATACAACGTATTATTAATCAACTATTCTCATAATATGTTACTTAACTTAACTTTTCTTAAGGATTCAGATCAATCTATTTTGAAAACAGAGTAATATTGCCAATCCCCCTGGGGGGCATATTCATAATACAACAATTGTAGTCAACTATGAAATCTTTAAAGAAATCACAAAAAATAAAGCAAAGTTTACAGGTATGCTGTATCGAGAATTAGACTTTACCTTTGTGAGTCAACGGGAAAGGAATTTTTCAACTGCTCTATTTTCTTCCTGTAAACGGTAGAGAAGCGTTTGAATGTGTAATAGCTCGCTCGTAACTACAAGTAGATAAGGTGTACTCATGGCTGTATTAAAACGTTTGTTGTTTCCTTTGTTGATGGTGGGGAGTAGTGTTTTATCAGTAGCGACATTTCCGTTGAAAGTTCTGAGTCAAGGGAGTACCCCTGTAGTGGATGGGGGTTCGCAAATGAATTTATGGCAAGGTATTGTTTTAGGGTTTGTGCAAGGTGCAACGGAATTTTTGCCCATCAGTAGCACAGCGCATTTAAAAGCCGTACCAGTCGCACTTGGTTGGGGAGATCCAGGAGTTGCTTTTACTGCGGTGATTCAGCTTGGTAGTATTGCGGCTGTACTTTGGTACTTTTGGGGAGACTTGACAAAAGTGCTAACAGGTGCATGGATTGCGATCGCCAGAAAAGATTATCAAAATACTGATTTTCGCATTGCCCTAGGGATTGCCATCGGTACATTTCCAATAGTATTTTTGGGACTTTTAGTCAAATACTTGTTTAAAGAATTTTACGAAAATACCGTACGAAGCATGACAGTAATCGCAATTGTGTCAATTGTCATGGCACTGTTGTTAGGGTTAGCAGAAATAAAGGGTACAAAACAGCGCAATTTTGAAAAATTAAGAATGGCTGATGGGATATTAATGGGTTGCGCTCAAGCTTTGGCTTTGGTACCAGGGGTTTCTCGTTCCGGTTCAACTTTGACAGCAGGACTATTTATGGGTTTGCAAAGGGAAACAGCAGCAAGATTTTCCTTTTTATTAGGGATTCCTGCGATTACTTTATCTGGATTAGTAGAACTCAAAGATTTATTAGAAGTAGGTACTGGTAATTCTGGAATGCCTACCTTGATAGCAGGTATCATATCATCTGCAATATTTTCTTATTTAGCAATTGCTTGGTTAGTAAACTTCTTGAAAACTAAAAGCACTTGGGTGTTTGTTTGGTATCGTCTGATATTTGGTATCGCTATATTAGCTGGTTTATCATTAGGAGTGCTTGAAAATATATAGTTAATTGGGTAATTGGTAATAGGGAATGGGGAATGGGGAATAGGGAATGGGGAATGGGGAATAGAGCCTACATTTGTTTATCGGAACAATCTAAAATCTAAAATCTAAAATCCAAAATTCTTTACCCCATTACCAATTTTAAAGCGTTTCTAAATAACTTAGTAAATCCGCCATTTCCTTAGCACTAGGCTGAAATTTGGGCATTGGTGGGGTTTCTCCACTGATTACTTGATGAATCATTCCATAACGAGATTTACGTTTGGATACTGCTTTTAAAGAAGGACCAACACTTCCCGTTGCTTCTAAGCCATGACACCCAGCGCAGTTAATCTGAAAAATTGCATGACCTTGGACGGGGTTTCCTTCTAAAGATAGTACATTTTGTATGTAGGGGTCAGCAGACTTTACCATATCTACAGCAAAAATGCCAGCGAGGATTGCTAGCAGAACCGCGAATGTAAAGAATGCGATTCGCCCTATTAGAGTGTCCGGTTTGGTAATCTGGTTATCCAAAAGGTTTGCTGTCAAGGTCAGTGTCTACAAAAATATTTCATTTCATACACATAGCTTAAAAGTTCTTGACTATCTCCGCAAGCACCAATCGGCATTTTTTTATTCAAATCTGGCTCTAGTTCTCTCTAGAAGGGCTATTCCCCTGCTTATTTGATAAAATCAAAGACAGTAAAAGTAAACAAATTATCAAAGCGATCGCTTTTGGGGAGAATTTAATGGTTGAACCTTTACTTGATGGGATGGTATTAGGTTTAGTTTTCGTTACTTTAGCTGGTTTGTTTTATAAGGCTTACGAGCAATACAAACGCGGTAATCAACTCGGATTGTAAGAGTTAAAGTAAATTTGGCGTGGTGATTCCATATACTGGAGACGTAGCATTGCTACGTCTCTACAAGGGTTTCATGTTTAATTTAATAATTACTGATTGGAGTAAAAGCTTACAGTTGTGTTTCCATAGACTTTTTGACGGCAGATTTCCAACTCTGGAATTTCTGGTGGTGTCCATAATTTGGGATTGTACTCTACTGCTATTTCTCCATTGATGTCCAAAAGTCTATTTATTGTAATAATTTGTAAAACTGGCTCGTATAACTCGCTTGCATAAGGTGGGTCAAAATAAATTCTGTCAAACTGCTGTTCCCTAAGTTTAGACAACTGCTGTAATATATCTCCTTGTAACAGTTTCCATTCTTGTTCGCAACCTGCAACAGCAGACCAATTTTGCTTGATAATACCGCAAGCACTTCTAGATTTTTCTATCCCAACGACAAAACTAGCTCCTCGACACAAAGCTTCCGCACCCATGGAACCCGTTCCGGTGCATAAATCCAACCAGCGACAACCTGCAATTCTTCCTTGCCAAATATTAAATATTGCTTCCCTTACCCGTGCGCTTGTGGGTCTGGTTTGCTTCCCTGGTAATGTTTTTAATTGACGATTCCCGTAGATTCTTAGCAAAATGATTTTCGCGTCGTTCTTGCTAAAACGACATAAGTATCCTTGTCTGCCATTATTTTATAGCAGAAAACACGAATTGGATTACGACATCAAATTAGAATTGCTTGCATATGCCTTCTCAATTTAGATACCTATCCTGCTTTTTGATTAAAAAGGGATTACACAGCAATTTTTTCGCGCACCTGAGAAACAAAATTAGACAAGATTTGTAGTCCGACATTAGAAGATTTTTCGGGGTGAAACTGGACTGCCGTAACATTATCGTAAGCAATAGCGGCAGTTACAGTTTGACTTCCGTGGGTAACAGTTGCAGCATTGATTTTTTGTTCTACAGGTTCAACATAAAAAGAATGAACAAAATATACCCAAGGTGATGGAGGTAAATGCTCCCATAAAAGTGACATTGGCTGAGTTATTTCCAATTGATTCCAACCCATATGAGGAATTCTAATATCAGATGATCTACGAAAACGCTTCACTTTTCCTTTGATAATTCCTAATCCTTTTTCACTACCTTCCTCCGATGATTCAAACAGAATTTGCATTCCCAGACATATTCCTAAGAAAGGTTTACCATCTGCGATGATATTTTTGATTGGTTCAACCAAATTTCGCGATCGCAAATTTTGCATTGCTGGGTCGAATGCACCAACTCCAGGTAATACAATTGCCATAGCTTTTTGCAAATCTTTTGGAGAACTTGTAACTTTAGGAGTTGCACCAGCTTTTTCTAAAGCTTTACAAACTGAGTGCAAATTCCCCATGTCATAATCAACTACTGCAATTACTGCCATTAAACTACTCCTGATACATTTCTAAATGGAGGGTGTTCCTATTCTAAATAATAAATTTTATGACGCAAAGATTGCTATTAACTTACGAACAAATTTTGGCTTATCCACTACAAATCAAATTTTTCTGATGATTTACTCCTTAAAATTGCTTTACATCACAGGATGCATGGTCGTTTTTACAAAGTCCAGTCAACATACTACTTATAGATTAGCAAGTTATTAGTTTAAGGATAATTTAAAAAAACCTCTAACTTCAACTTTATGCTATTCCCTATTGCCCAAAAATGCTCTTATTATGCACCATTCATTTCAAAAATATTAGTCAGAATCACAACTGAATTTATGGTTTGCTCTGCTTTTTTCGGGTGTTCTGAGATATAAATATTGCTCAACATAATCCGATTGCGGAGGTTTTCAATAAACAAATCGCAATACCTATAGTACATTCATATTGCAAAAAACTAAATAATATAGATTTCGTAGAAACTGTATTGAATAGAACTATTGGTTGGGAATATTAAATAAACCAAGAGTGAGACAGATGATATGAAAGATGATTGAGGTGATTTATTGAGGTGATTTTAGAAAAAATGATTGTATGATTCAGTTTTAGACAATCTGCTGTAAGAGCTAATTACTAGTTGTGATTGTGACTTCAAAAACTATTCTGAAGTTATTGTCAACATCTAACTAATGATTTACAGGCTGGCACTTTCATAGATATAGGTGCGTCTTTAATCAAACAAAAAACTAAGGATATATGTTCTCTTTCTTACTAAATTTTCCCATTGCTCAAACAATTCCATCTACACCTGCACCTGTAGAAGTAGTACAAGCACAACAAGTACGTTCTTTGCCGGGTAAACTTGATAATATTCCGGTTTTCAATAGTAACAGTCCGGAATTAGTTCTCGAAGAAGGAATTCTGCTTTCAACTTTTCCAGTACGAGAAAAAAAAGTACCATCAGCTCATCTGAACTTTCCTTTTAAAGGACGATTTGATATATTTGCCCATCATGTGGCTAAAGCATCTCAACCAGATGATTTAAGGACGCTATATTTGGGGATAATTCTCCATAACCCGACTGCACAAACTGTAACGGTAGATGTATTACACGCAGCAAGTTATTTAAGTCAACCGGATGCACCATTTATTGATTTACCATCTCAAATCACCAATTATTTTGGTGAAGTTTTTGCAGGTCCCGGAAGTCGGGTGATGAGTGATATTCTGAGGAAACAACGTCAATCGATATTACCCGCTCAATTGAGCATTCCACCAGGGGAAAGTCGAATGCTGTTAAATACACCCATTCCTGTTAAAGAATTAGAACCACCAATTAATGGACGTTCTGCTTTGATGCGGTTGCGGAGCAGTGGTAAAGTATATGCTGCTTCTTTAGCAATGTTTGCACCCACTGATGCTTTGGGAAACGAACGTGCGCCATACATAGAAGAATGGCAAAATTTACTTAATAATGGTAATTTAGCTGGACCTAGAGATAAAACACCAACTCCACCAGAAGACATGGAAAAACCAATAATTTACGGTAGAGTCTCAGGAGTTGCAAAAGGTTCTCAATGGAATTCTTTAGTTGTCGATCGCCCTAAAAAGACTTATCTGACAATTCCTCAATCGGGTGGAGCTTTTTCTTATGGTATCGCTACTTTGCATCGCGGAACTTTGGGAACCAATCAAATTCAAAGTGCGCCCATGTTGGTACGCTATCCTGATACGGCATATTACGCTCATGGTAATTATGGGATTTTGTATAGTTTGCAGTTACCTCTATTAAATAAATCTCAACAAGAGCAAACGGTGAAAGTATCATTGCAAACACCTATTAAAGAAGATAAATTAACAAAAGATGGGTTACGCTTCTTTGACAACCCAGATAAAAGAGTTTTCTTTCGCGGTACCGTCAGAGTACGTTATACAGATGATCGAGAAATACCTCGCACTACTTACTTGCATTTGGTACAAAATCGAGGTGAGAAAGGCCAAGCTTTGGTAATGCTGAATATGAAACCAGGTAGTAGAAGACTTGTAGAAGTTGACTTACTCTATCCCCCAGATGCAACACCACCGCAAGTACTGACAATTGAAACGGTAGATACACAGAGAACAGTTAACAATTAAACTTTTACTCAGCGAAACTTTGCGTTTACCTTTGTGTTCCTCTGCGTTCTGAAGTCAATTTATCAACCGTAGTTACGCTGTCTTCGCAAAGAGCGTAACTACTAGTACAGCAAGTCAAAAGTCAAAAGTAAGAAGCTTTATTTTATCGGCTTTTTAGCTATTTAAAATGGGAAGTGGGTATGCAAAATTATATAGAAGTTGTATAAGAATTACCAAAAATTTAAGGTTTGAAAAAAATGAAAAATAAAATATTGGCTATTTCGATTCTAGTTCCTATTGCGTTAGTAGGAGTATGGATAGCTTCAAGTTTGATACAACAGCTTCAGGAAACTAAAGGCTCCTCGTCAGAAGGTAAGATTTGCAAAACCCTGCCAGTTAACGAAGCTTGGCTAGGGTATAAACCAAATCGCTTTGTCATTGCAGAAGACGAGCTAAAGTTTTATTGCAGCGGAAAGGTTCTGTTTAAAGAGGGGTTTTATTTCCTTAAAATAGAGAATTTAATCTTCAAAGTTTCAGAGAAATTGGACGATATAACTTACATTGATGCAAGTAAAATTGTTAACAAAGACCCTGAAGTCTTACAGCCCACAGTAAAGCAAAGAGAAAAGGTTGCTAAACTTCTAAAAAAATACAATATCTGACCGAACAATTCGCAATTAGTTGGAAATTAATTGCTTAATTGATTAATTTAGGTGCAAGCCCTTTTCCCTCTTCCCTCTTCCCTACAAATTAATCAATAATTGAATCAATCAAGATAAATAATATACATCCCGCCAATATATAAAACAATTATGCCTAAAACATCATAAGTAAGATATAACCTTGAAGGACGTGTGGCGCGATAAATTAATCCGACAATAGCCAAAGAAGTCATCATAATGGTAACTATTGCAGTGAAAATATGGACGCTGCTGATTCTCGTCCATAAATCACCTTTGAGATAAACAATGTCGAAAACTCCCAAAAGCGCCAGATTAAAAATATTAGAACCAAAAACGTTAGAAATTGCTAAATCCACAGCATTCAATCGTACCGCAGCAATTCCAGCAGCAACTTCGGGAAGGGATGTAGTGATTGCGAGTAACAAGGAACCAACAAAACTTTCTCCTAATCCTGTCGCTTCAACTACTCTATCTCCCAACCAAGCTAACCATACTCCAAGTATTACGATCGCAAGTGAGGATAAAGCAAATATTAAATAGGCTGTTCGCGGTTTAATATGTCCATATTGATAAACTTCACCTTCTTGTTCCAATACTTGATTGCGTCGTCTCATTTCAAATTTGGCAATCAAACGAGCGCTAATTAGATAAAGTACAATTAGCACAATACTCGGAATACCAACCCAGCCCAGGATCTGATCTAAGCCTTTATCTGCTAAAAATATTCCAGTAGCAGCAACACCCAACATTAAACAACCCAAACCAGCCGCTAACCCGTGACTAATCTGTGCTTGTTGGAAAAGTGGTCCTCCTCCGGTAATAATGTCCAATATTGCCAGAATCGCTAAATTAAATAAACAGCTACCGAATATAGCTCCTGCGGCTAAATCTGGAGCATCGAGATAATTAACCGCACTTATTCCAGTAGCCAATTCAGGCAAAGAAGTACTTCCAGCAAGTAAAATAGCACCTACCCAATTACGTCCCAAACCACTCTTTTCAGCCACCATATCGGCGCTTTGCGAAAGTTTTGTACTTACTGCTATCACTAACGCTATACATATAATGACTTGAATCCAAAGCATTTAGGACTTCCCTCGGTTACGTTGCTTGTCAAATGATATGTTATTACTTAATGATAGAATTTGTATGTATTTTTGTTCGCTATTTAAAGGTCAAAGGTCAAAGGTCAAAGGTCAAAGGTCAAAGGTCAAAGGTCAAAGGTTAAAGGTCAAAGGTCAAAGGTTAAAGGTTAAAGGTTAAAGGTTAAAGGTCAAAGGTTAAAGGTTAAAGGT
>JAAUSO010000192.1 GCA_012033205.1 Richelia sp. SL_2_1
ATGAGTAGCGATATTTATCTAAAAACCGACTTCTATTTATCAAGCGTGTTCAAGAAGTCGGGTTTTTATGAAGATTTTTTATCAGTACCGACATTTATCTAAAAACCCGACTTCTATTTATCAAGTGTGTTCAAGAAGTCGGGTTTTTTTAGATAAAAATCCGACTTCTGTGGAAAATTTACGTAGAAACTACATTTTTAATTGTAGAATCCCAATAACTAAAATTATTACTAATTTCATTCCAACTTAATTCTAAAGTTCGAGATTTTAAAGCCGTATTATCAGTACTCCAAGGATTTAATAAAGTAAACTTTTGAGTTGCGGTATTATAATCAACTAAAGCGTAAGCATGAGAAGTGACAATATTTGATTCTATTCCACTAGATTTTGAACCAAATCCGACAACTTCACCGGAACTAAAAGCATCAATAACTGTATTAAAATTGAGTCTTCTACCCAAAGCGGATTTTTCTCCGGTAATATGCGCGAATGCATCACTCAAATATCCAGCATTACCAATACCATTATATGAATTGGTATTATCTTGATTAATCCATCCAGATTCATTCAGTTGAGCATAAGCTTTTTCTGCTAATGCAACCCATAATTCATTATTACTATTTCCGTGATAATCACCGGCATTGGCATACACTAAATTACCGATATTATTAGTTGGTAAATATCTGTCTACCGTGACATAATCGGCAACTCCTTTATTATAAAAACGAACGGTAAAACTACCATCTCCATTATCAATAAACATATTTTGGATGATTTCTGGAGATTGTACGACAGTTGCACCTAAACCAGCCAAAAAGAAACAGTCATTGATATAACCTTGCTTGATATCATCATGACTGATACCATTTTGAAATAAAGAACCTTCTGTGTATCGATAAGTGTGAGTCGTTATCGGACGTTCACTTCCAAAAAACCATTTATTAATCAACTTGTCTAATTGAATATCGCTACTTCCAGCCTGTAAATTACCCGATTTATTCGCAACATCACCGTTAACTACTTTATTTGATAAAACTCTTACATAGTCTGACATTCCCAAGTCAGAAGCATGATTAATTACGGTACGTAAATCATTTAACTCCGTTGAATCAACCACACCGTCATCTTTTGCATTTCGGATAATCGCGATCGCCTCATTACGGTCTATAATATTGTCTGAAAATAATGATCTACTTAATTCACGGATGTTTGTATCTTGAATATTCTGATCAAACCAATCTAGTTGGGGAATTTTATCTGCAACTTGGAAAGACTTTTGCCAAATATTACTATAATCATCTATCTTATCGCGAGTTCTTGCCCATAATAAGTAGTCACCAGTTTCGAGGGAATCAATACTGTAATCAAAGCCGAAAGAGCCATCTCCATTACTGCGAAATTCCACCGCATCAGCAATATTTTGCCAATTTCCACCCTGTTTTTGTAACCAAAAATCAACTCGACTCAAATCATCTATTCCGTTAGCATCAAATACTTTACCGTTGATAACACGAACACCACCTTCAATTGTTTCAATGTCAAACTCAAAGTTAGAAGGTGCAATGTTCGCAACTTTAAAGTAAGTTGTTAAAGTATCTCCAGAAGCACCGGCTTTATCATAGGCTGTGGATTTGAGTTCGTAATTACCTGGTTTTAAATCGCTAATAGTGTAGTTAAAACCGATAGAAGTATCCTGATTCTGATAAAAGTTGAGAGCGTCTTTAATATCAGTCCATTCACCCCCCTCTTTTTTCAGTTGAAAATCAATTCTTTGCAAGTCATCTATACCATTGGCATCAAATACTTTGGTGTCAGTCAGCTTGATTCCTCCACTAATTTGCTCGATTGCAAAGCCTAGATTTTGAGGAGCTAGATTAACAATATTTTCAACGTTAAAAGATTCTTTCCAAGCGTTGCTTCTAGCACCGAATTTATCGGTAGCTCTACCCCATATATGGTATTTCCCTTGTTCAAGATTGCTGATATCGTAATTAAAGCCAATTGAACCATCGGTATTCTGACTAAATTCAGATACACTACCAAATTTTTTCCAGCTTTCACCCTGTTTTTTCAGCCAAAAATCTACTGTTCGTATATCATTTACACCATCAGCATCAAAAACCTTGGTATCTGTAAGACGTACTCCACCTGCAATCGCTTCTGTATTAAATTGAAATGCTTGTGGTATATGGTTGCTTCTGACTCTCAAATTGTAGGAAGTACCAGCATTACCAACCTGATGAACATGAATATGATAACTACCTGAATCTAAAATCTGATTAATTTTTTCAGATACATTACCGTTACCAGATGAATTCGCAATTTCTGAACCATTATCATTTAATAGTCGAACGTCTGCATTATCAGATAAATTACTCAATACAAGGTTAAAACTACTGCGACTGCTTAATTTGAAGCTATAGTAATCATCAGTATTATCCAAGCCAACTTTATCTTTGATAACTTGCCACTTTTGATTAGTATCTAAAGGAGTCGAAGAATCGAGAAAGTTTCCCCCATTGTCTATTTGCATAATATACGGCTGCTTTTTGTGATGTAAATAAAGTTTGTCAACATCACCTTGCATACAAATAAGCAAGGTAAAAATTTTATAGTAGTTTGTAAACTTTCCTATCTTTTTGAGAGGAACTTCTATAGTGCTACTTACATTCCCAAAACAGCTAGAGAAAAATTACCTATTAATTAAATATAAAAAAATGGCATATCTCACTTAGATACAACGGACAAATAACAAAATTAATTTCCATAACTTCAGTATTGATGCGATATTTTATAAAGTTATTTAAAAGTAGTCTAATTTTTAATCCTGAATAAGTATATCGCTAAAAGTCTTTATGGATAAGCTTTATAATCAAATAGGAGTTTCAAATAGAATATACATCCTGTAAAAAATAATACTTTACCAAGTAAAGAATAGAATATTTTTGATTATTTAAGTTGAATAGTAAAACATAGCACTTAAGTAGTTAAAGACAAATATAAGACATGATATTTTAAATAATTGATTGAAGAATAAGTATCAAATTAAAAAATTTACTATATCCAAGGAAAAATCAGTTAATCCGGAAAAAATGGATTATTTATGATTTATTTAATGATTTATTTAATTAATGATTTATTTATTTAATTTAATTTAATTAATTAATTTATTTATACTTGTAGAGACGTAGCAGTGCTACGTCTCCCACTCCCACAATGTGAAATCATCACCGATATTTTTATTCAGCAACGACTAAAATTGAATCTTGCTGCCACTGAATGCAATGATGAAAATTATATCTGTTGGATTAAATTAAGCAAAACCCCGTGCAATGGCTAAAGCCCTTCTGACTCCTGCATCGGCGTTAATAAATCCGTTACCATAAACAGTGTCATAACCTTGATTGCCTAAATCATAAGCTGTTTCGGAGATAATTGCCTTAATCTGTGTGGCGCTCAGATTGGGATTAACACTCCATAATAACGAAGCAACACCGGAAACGTTCGCTGTAGAAGCCGAAGTTCCATTAAAGTTCTGATTGTAACCAAAATCAAAGTTACCCGAAGCATCACGATTTGCACTGGTACTAATAAACTCAGATGGAGCAGTAACGGTTAAACCATTACCATAATTAGAACCCCACCAATTGTCATAGGAAATTCGTTCACCCGGTGTTTTTGCATTCCCGAAATAATCTGTAGTACCCCAAGAAGAACCCACAGCTACAACATTACCGTATTTTTGGGCTAAATCTGCCGGACTAGCAATACTGTTAGTGTTAGCATTACCTGAAGCAATGACAAACAAAGCTGTATTCTGGTTGTCTGCAATTAGTTGTTCAAATTCAGGGGAATAACCACCAGCCAAACTGATATTAACCACCAAACGCTTACCTTGAGCTTTGGATTGCTCTATCATTGCTTGGGTTGCAGTAGCTAAGTTGTAATCAGGAGCATCATCACCAACAACATCGATGTTGATTACCTCTGAATTCCAGTTAATCCCAGCCCCTCCAATTCCGTTATTACTTGCAGCAGCAATAGTTCCTTGTACTAAAGTTCCATGAGAGAAATTACTGGATTTACTCCATTCATCTAAATAGTTTTTACCGATAAAATTAGTACCGCGTAAATCTGGATGAATATTTCCACTGCTATCAGTTCCCAACCCCGTATCTTGGATGCCAATTATGACATTATTGGAACCAGTTGTAAAGCGCCATGCATTATGAACCCCCATGCCGTGCAGATTCCACTGTTGGTTAAACAACGGATCATTAGGAGTTACTGATAAATCCATGGTAGTATCGGCAAATTTTATTGTTTCAATACCTTCAAATAAAATTTCCCTACCATCACCAAAAGTTAGAGCATCAAATATTCGATTACCGTTCCCCGAATTATAAACTACACCACCATCGGGAGTATTCGCATAATTCAAGATAACCGAAGATGAAATAAAATCGGATAAATCCAGTAAATCCCGCGCTCCACTACCATAGTCAACGTTACCGTTACCCGAAAACACTGTCCGACTATAACCTGGTTGATATGTAAAAGTATCAGCCCTTAAAGTTCCTAAAAAGGTATTGGTAGTTTGAGGGATAGCAGAAGTAGGAATCGGAGATGATACACTTGCTGTCCCCGCATTTACTGTTGTATTATCGGCAGATGTGGGAATTATTTCTACTGGAGATGCAGAAAAATTGAGGTTATAGTAAGTCTCGCTATTGTTGTAGGAATTAACTTGTAAATAGTAGGTTCCCTCTACTAAAGTTTGGGCAATTTTTTCATCCAAGGTACCGATATTCACCGAGCTAGCAAGAATATTCCCTTGACTCGACAGCAAGCGCAAATCAGCATCAGCACTCAAACCATCCAAAACTATGTTCAAGTCACTGGTATTATCAAGATTAAATTTGTAATAGTCCCTGGAGTCTAATTTACCTACCCAATCGCTAATACTTTGAGCCTGAGAATCTATCGCAACTTCGCGAGCATCATTAATCGTATTTCCCGCACTGTCAAACGGTACTCCTGAAACACTCAAACGATAATTAGTTTGTATATTACCGTAAGGATAAATTTCAATATAGTAAGTACCTTGCCCCAAATCAGTGCGAATCGATTCGGCTAATTTACCTGCATTATTGGAATAGGTGATTATTTCGTCTTTATCGAATTTTCCATTGCCATTTCCATCTTGAATCAAGATTACGTCTGCATCTGCACTTAAACCGTCAAGAGTCAAGTCAAAACTACTACGTCCTTTGAGATTGAAGGTGTATAAATCATTTGCTTCAAGACTGCTAACTGTATCCCTAAAGATTTGAGGACTAGTATTAATACTGAACTGCGTTGCTGAATCGACATATCCTCTCGGTGCATTTTCTGACATACTTTTGAAATCCGAAAAAACGGTATTTTTTAACTCAATATCTATAAATAGTCCTTTTTAATGTCAAAATAGAGACTATGTGCTTACTTTAACCTTAATACTACAATAAATTTACTTAATCTTCATCAAAATTTTCCATTTTATTTTAATTTGAAAAATTGTTTTTTTGGAGAAAATATGCAAGTTTTACTCCTTATAAGAAAAATTATCGGGTGATTTTGTGATCAATGGTTTTTCTAGTTTAAAGCTATTTGTTACTTATTTTTAGATATCGCTAAAAAATCAAAACTACGTAAAACAAGCAAGGTTGATCTTGCCGTAAATAAAAGCTACAACCGAAGAAAAATCATCTGCAATTCCAAGGCTCGCTTAGGGGTTGTCCTGATTATTCGGGATAATACTTTGTCATTTTATGCTCCCTCCATAAAAAAGTTGTCATTCAAGTAATCAGTATAATCGGAAACTCATTATCAGAGTATGCAGTTATTTGCTATACGAATTGAAATAAAAATTATTGGGAATAAGCAACCATAAATAATTTACTGAAATAGAAAAATATATTACTTTGAAAAAATGATCTGGGAGTAAGAGAGATGCTTCGTTAATTGATCGGGTAGTTAGGATGGCGATAGACAATCAATAATATCAATAATTTTCGCAAAAGATAAAATTTATGCTTATTAATCTAAAAGTTAGTAAAAATTTTGCTGTTATTACTGGTATTAAATATTTATGGGAGTGCATATTGGCTTATGGACGGTTAATTGCAATACTTGTGATGTGACGAAAACATTGGTGAAAAATAACTAATGCTGTCTTTATCCAATTTTCCGAACAGTTGGCTCGTAGCAGTTGGACTCAATACCGTACTCTTAGGTATAGTTTGGCTACTACCGAAAAAACTGCTGACTACCGCTGGAATATTTAATGCTTGGTTACTGGGTGTGTTGATTTGGGGAACCCTTGGTTGGTCTGGTTATGTGGTAGTTTGTGTTTATTTTGTAGTGGGTTCGGCTGTCACCCGCATCGGGATGGCTGAAAAAGAAGCCGCAGGAATTGCCGAAAAGCGTTCCGGTGCCAGAGGACCAGAAAATGTTTGGGGTTCGGCTTTTACTGCGGCTTTATGCGCTCTGGGCATAGGGATTATTGATGGTTTGGGAAGTAATCAGCCTATTTTAAGTTCTTTGCTGCTGTTGGGTTATGTTGCGAGTTTTTGTACCAAACTTTCCGATACCTGTGCGAGTGAAGTTGGTAAAGCCTATGGTAAACGCACTTTTTTGATTACGACTTTACAACCAGTATCGCGAGGAACTGAAGGTGCTATTAGCCTTGAGGGAACCGTTGCGGGAATCTTTGCTTCGGTGGTATTGGCAATTCTGGGGTGGAGTCTGAGCTTAATTGATGTGTGGGGTATTTTATGGTGCGTATTAGCAGCATTTATTGCCACTAATTTAGAAAGCGTAATTGGAGCAACATTGCAATCCCGATGGCAGTGGCTGACTAATGAATTAGTTAATGTTCTCAACACTTTGATAGGAGCTGCTAGTGCGATGCTATTTGCCTGGATGCGAGCAAATATTATTTAGAATATAATGTGTTTTCAAATACAAGTTGTTAAAAATTCCCAAATCTACCCAAATCTATAAGTATTTATACATAATATTTATCAAGATTTGTTGCAGGATTACTGCAAGACAACTTGGCATTACAATAGCATTGTCCTTATTAAGTGTCAGTTGAATAGGATTTGCTTCAATTTTATTGCTGTATATTTTTTAAGGTAATTTCTAAGTAAGCATTTTATGGAATCTTCATCGTTTTTGACTGTTGATGACCGATTAATTTCAGTACAGCAGGCAGTACAACACTTACAAATTAGTGGAAAATTAGGGCAGTTTATTAGGGATATTCTGCGCCAAGATGTGATTGAGCAAGAAATTAAAGCTAGAACTGAGATCGAACTCTCTCCAGCTTTAACCGAACAAGCAATTATTGATTTTCGACTCAAAAATGAACTTAGCGACTCGCAAAAGTTTCAAGATTGGTTAAATAATAGCGGTACCGATTATGATACATTTCACGCCACAGTGGCTTTTGGATTTAAGTTGGAAAAGCTGAAAAGCGCGATCGCAGATCCAAAATTAGGGGAATATTTTATTGAAAGGAAGATTTTTTTAGATAGAGTAGTACTTTCTCGAATTATTGTTGATAATCGGGAGTTAGCTGAGGAGTTGCACACCCAAATTGAAGAAGGAACTAGTTTTGAGCAGTTAGCAAGGGAATATTCCTTAGCTGACGATAAGATTGTTAACGGTATGATGGGACCAGTCAGTCGCGGAACAATGCCGGATAAACTGCGAGCTGCTGTAGATGTAGCTGATTCTGGAGATATTTTAGGACCAATACAGCTAGAAGAACGCTATGGATTGTTTCGTTTAGAACAACTTTTACCAGCATCATTAGAAGATACTCAACTCAAGCAAGCACTACAAAATGAACTGTTCGAGAAATGGCTAGCAGAGAAAATTCAAAAGCTGACAGTCAAACTACAAGTAAAATAAAGCTTTCAGATGAGCAATTTGATCAAGCAACAGTTTTAGATTCGCCAGCTTGGCATCAACCACCTTTAAGCTGGTTAAGTGCCGAACAAAAAACTCTGTTGCAAGACGGCTCGGATATTCTTGATTTTCGTTTAGGAGAGAAAATTTGGCACCAAGATGCAGATGGTTATCAATTTCTGATCGTTTCTGGCAAAGTCCGCCTGCGTCAAGAAGGTGTTGGTAAACCTTTAGCCACTTTAGAAGCAGGAGATTGGTTCGGTGATTTAAATAATTATCCCACAGAATGTAAAGCTGTAGCAGCGAGTAAAGAAGTTTTATTGCTGCGTACCGATACAGGATTATGGGCAGAATTATCCACACCGCAAATTGAAGAGTTTTGGCATGGAGGAGAGACAAGGGGACAAGGGGAAAAGGAGACAAGGGGAGAAGATGAGAATCTAGAAAAAAATTCTCCCCATCCCCCCATTACCCCATCCCCCCATGCTCTGCCTACTCTTCCCATCACATCGGGTTATCCGTTCGTTTATAGCTCGAATAGTGCTGCGGCTTGTTTGACAATGGTGGCGCAGTTTCTGGAAATTTCGGTGAAGTTGGAGTGGGTACAGCGTCACATGACATCGCAACGTCCCAAAAATGTCGTGGAAGCTGGTGAGAAGCTGGGTTTGCTGTTGCGGAGGTTACGAGTGAGTTGGGATGATTTACAGCAACTTACTTTTCCAGCTTTATTGTTATGGGGTGAATCGGATTCAGCTAATTGGGTAGTAGCTTATGCCCGCAAAGGCAATAAATTGATTGTTGCTAACCCACAAAATCCCGACTGTACTTGCGAAACAGTAACGCGCAGCGAACTCGAACAGTTTTGGGATGGCTATTTATGGCAAATAGAACTCGTTCAAAAGCAAGAAAAGTTTAACCTGAGTTGGTTTTTACCGGCAGTTTGGCAATATAAAGGTTTACTTACAGAAGTACTTTTAGCATCTTTTACCTTACAACTGCTGGGATTAACCACACCGCTAATTACTCAAGTCATCATCGATAAAGTCATGGTGCAAGAGAGTTTACCCACTCTCGATGTAATGGCGATAGCGCTGTTATTAGTAGCAGTATTTGAGTCGGTGCTGGGAATTCTCCGCTTATTTATTTTCACCCATACGGCGCGTCGTTTGGATTTAAGTTTATCAGCGCAGTTATTTCGCCACTTAATGCGTCTGCCTTTATCTTATTTTGAATCGCGACGGGTAGGCGATACAGTGGCAAGGGTGCAGGAATTAGAACAAATCCGACAGTTTCTTACGGGTACAGCATTAACTGTGGTTCTCGACAGCATTTTTGCTGTAGTTTATCTCGTACTGATGTTTTACTATAGCGCTACACTAACTCTTGTCGCCTTAGCTGTATTACCTTTATTTGCCCTTCTTACCCTAACAGCAACACCAATTCTTCGCAGATGGCTCAACGAAACTTTTAACCGTAGCGCCGACAGTCAATCGTTCTTAGTAGAAACAGTTACAGGAATTCATTCCGTCAAAGCCCACGCAGCCGAACCAGCAACGCGGGATAGATGGGAAGGTTTATTTGCTCGCTTTATCCGCACGGGTTTCAAAGCTTCTACCACATCTAATATTAGTAGTAACATCGGCGACTTTCTGACTAAACTATCCAGCCTGTTGATTTTGTGGTTTGGAGCCAAATTAGTTATTGAAAACGACTTTACCGTCGGACAATTGGTAGCTTTTCAAATGCTTTCGGGAAGAGTTACCGGACCTTTATTAAGATTAGTTCAATTGTGGCAAAATTTACAGCAAGTATTGTTATCTGTAGATAGAATCGGCGACATTCTCAATGTTTCCCCGGAAGCAGAACCAGGAACTGGATTAGTACTACCACCCCTCGAAGGAGAAGTTACCTTTGATCAAGTATTCTTCCGTTACAAAGCTAATACAGAACCGATTCTCAAAGGGATTTCCTGCCACGTAGAACCCGGTCAATTTGTCGGTATAGTCGGACGCAGTGGTTCCGGTAAAAGTACGCTTTCCAAGTTGCTACAAAGGCTTTATCAAATCGAATCCGGACGTATTCTAATTGATGGTTTTGATGTAAAAAGTGTTGATTTAGCCTCTTTGCGTCAACAAATAGGTGTAGTTTTACAAGAAGACTTTTTGTTCAACGGCAGTATCCTAGAAAACATAACTTTAGGAAACCCCGAAATCACCGCTGAACAAGTAGTACAAGCCGCCAGAATGGCAGTTGCTCACGATTTCATCAGCGAACTACCCCAAGGTTATGAAAGCAACGTCGGGGAAAGAGGTACCGCATTATCCGGGGGACAAAGACAGCGGATTGCCTTAGCCAGATTATTCCTACAGCAAGCACCAATCTTGATTTTGGATGAAGCAACCAGCGCTCTCGATAGCGAAACCGAACAACAGGTGTTGCAAAATTTACAAAATACCACAGAAGGAAAGACAGTATTTTTAATCGCACACCGTTTCGCACCATTAAAACGCGCCGACATGATATTAGTGATGGAAAAAGGAATCATTGCTGAGAGAGGAACCCATGATGAATTATTGCGACAGAAAGGGTTGTATTATTCCCTTTATCAAAAGCAGCAAATGAACGTTTAGGAAATGTAGAGACGTAGCAATACGCCCCGTCTCTACATTTTATAGGGTGGATAAAAGCATCGGTATTTACTGATGGAAATGGTAAATTATAAATGCCGTTACGCAGCATCGAATTAACGTGAGTTCGATATTCACTACTTCGATTGCTGATTAAATTATAAGGAAGCTGTAAAAACTTGATTTTTCGTGCGGTTAGAAGTCGGGTTTTTATACAGATTGTCTGTTATCACTGAAATTTATCATAAAAACCCGACTTCTCTGAGAGTGTCGAACTCACGTTGAATTATTTACTAATAAGCATTAATAAAAACTACATTTTGTCTTAAAATACAAATATAAATATAAATAAATTTCATTACATTAAAAGTTTCTTTAAACAAAGAAAAAAACAACAATGCACAAAGTTAATTTAAAAGAAGCTCAAGCTCAGCTTGCAGAATTAATAGAAGAAGCTGCAAGTGGCAAAGAAGTGATTATATTCCGCAGTGATGGAACATCGTTTCAAATTGTGCCAGTTATGGCAGATAAACCATATCCTAAATTTGGTAGCGCGAAAGGGTTAATTGAAATGTCAGATGATTTTGATGAGCCATTAGAAGATTTCCAGGAATATGCTCCATGAAATTGCTTCTTAATACTCATACATTTTTATGGTTCATTGGTGGAAATATTAATTTAAGTAATACAGCCAAAAACGCGATTGAGAATGCAAGTAATCAGCGATTTTTAAGCATTGCAACAATTTGGGAAATATGTATTAAAGTTAGTATTGAAAAACTAAAAGTGGGACTTGCATTTACAGAGCTAGTAGAACGAGAAGCTATGGAAATGCAATAGAAATACTAGAAATATCACCGAAGCATTTAGACGAATTAGTCAAGTTACCTTTTCATCATAAAGACCCTTTTGATAGACTTATCATTGCACAAAGTTTGGTAGAAGAGATGACTTGAGTATCAAAGGATGTAACGTTCCAGAGTTATCCGATAAAATTGTTGTGGTGAATGTTTAAGATTTGGCACCGATTTTCATTACTTTAAGAACTATTTTAATGTGAGTTCGATGTTCATTGCTTCGATTCGGCTTAAATGATAAGGAAACTGTAAAACCTCGATTATTCGTGGGGTTAGAAGTCGGGTTTTTATGATGATTGTTTGTTGCAATTGGGATTTATCTTAAAAACCCGACTTATGAAGCTATTCGTCGAATTCACCTTATTTTAATTTTACTTTCGCTTGCTGCCAAAGTGCTTCCAACTCTAACAAACTATATTCCGAAAGCGGACGCTGGGCAAAATCTTCCATATGACGTAATCGCTGAATAAATCGTTTATTTGTGCCTTGTAAAGCATCACTGGGGTCTAAATTATTCCATCTTGCCAACTGAACAATAGTGAACAGTAAATCGCCTAATTCTTCTTGCTGTCTTTCTGGGGTTTCCTCTGCTAAAGCTTGTTTAAATTCTGCCAATTCTTCCTCAAATTTACCCCAGACACCATCAATATTTTCCCACTCAAAGCCAACTTCAGCAGCCTTTTGAGAAATTTTCATCGTCGCCATTAACGCTGGTAGCTTACGAGTATAACCACTGAGTTTATTGCTAATTTTGTGACTATCAGGCGTGTTTTCGCCCTTTTCAGTAGCTTTGATTTGTTCCCAATTTTGCTTCACCTCATCGACACTTTGCACCGACACATCACCAAAAACATGAGGATGACGACGAATTAACTTTTGAGTAATACCTTCTGCGACATCCTTAAGCGTAAAATCACCATATTCCCCATAAATTTGCGCTTGTAACACCACCTGTAAAAGTAAATCCCCCAATTCTTCAGCAACATGATTTTTATCACCGTTTTTGATGGCATCAACCACCTCATAAGCCTCCTCAATTACATAAGGGGTCAAGGTTTCGGGAGTTTGTTCTAAATCCCAAGGACAACCACCCGACGGCGATCGCAATTTTGCCACCACATCGATTAATTCTTGTAAAGCTGATAAAGTATTCATAAGGTTAAAGGTCTAAGGTTAAAGGTTAAAGGTTAAAGGTTAAAGGTTAAAGGTTAAAGGTTAAAGGTTAAAGGTTAAAGGTTAAAGGTTAAAGGTCAAAGGTAAGAGGTTAAAGGTTAAAGGTTAA
>JAAUSO010000193.1 GCA_012033205.1 Richelia sp. SL_2_1
AGTTAGGAGTTAGGAGTTAGGAGTTAGGAGTTAGGAGTTAGGAGTTATGAGTGGAGGATGTATGAGTGAGGAGTGAAGAGTTTTTGACCTTTGACCTTTAACCTTTAACCTTTAACCTTTAACCTTTAACCTTTAACCTTTAACCTTTCACCTTTCACCTTTCACCTTATTACACAAAAGGAGGATAATTTTAAAGGAATCACCACAATATGAATTAACGGTAAATTGAGGCAATCTCGTGAAACTAGCTTTTATTATCGATCCCATCCAAAATTTAGATCCCTGTCATGATACTAGCGTTGCCATGATGGAAGCAGCGTGTGTTTTGGGACATGAAGTGTGGATAACTCAAGCTTGGGAATTGAGCGTTGTAGATAGTGCTGCTTGGGCTCATCTGCAACGAGTCGAAATTATCCCCGTTGAATTGCAAGAGCAAGGTTACAAAGCCCCAAATCCCTGGTACAAATTAAGCGATAAAACTAATATCTGTTTGAACACAATGGATGCTGTTTTCATGCGGACAGATCCACCAGTAAATGTTGCTTATCTTTATGCTACCTATATTCTTGACTATATCGACCAAAGCAAAACTTTAGTTGTTAACAGTCCCAAAGGTATCCGAGATGCTAACGAAAAAATGTATGCTCTCCAGTTTACCGAAGCCATTCCCGAAACAATTGTTACCGCTGATAAACATCTAATTCGCAAGTTTGTGGAAGACAAAGGAGCAGCAGTTCTCAAACCCCTGGGCAACAAAGCAGGAGAAGGAATTTTATTCTTAGAACCCCACGATCGCAATTTTAATTCCATAGTGGAACTGAGTACCCTACAGGGAAGAGTACCAGTAATGTTACAAACATTTTTACCCGAAGCCAAACTTGGAGATAAAAGGATTATCTTACTTGATGGCGAACCAGTAGGAGCGCTAAATCGTCTTTCCGCTCCTGGAGAATTTCGCAATAATATGGCAGCCGGTGGTACGGTTGCTCAAACCGAAATTACTTCCAGAGAACGGGAAATTTGTACTCAATTAGCCAAAACTCTACAAAAAGATGGCTTAATATTTGTCGGTATCGATGTAATCGGCGGTTATTTAACTGAAGTTAACGTTACTAGTCCTACGGGTATTCGCGAAATCGATCGGTTTAGTAATACAAACCTGGGACAAAAAGTTATTCAATGGGTAGAGCGGGCTACTAAAAACCACAAGTAAACCACAAGTAATAATTAAATCCGTATTTAAGCAATCTTTGTAGTTATTAAACTCCTAAAAAATCAGCCTTTGTCAATTAATGGGGAACTTAGAAGTTTGAAATAAAAGTAAAATAATGCACCAAATAAGACGTGTTAGTAGAGATGAAATATCCAAAGATTATTACCAAAAAATTAGGCATTACACAAAGTATCGCCAATTGTTAATGTCGCTGTTGCGACAGGCAATAAAACTAAAAATTTTCCTAACAACGGGATCAGTTTTTGCGAGATTGTGGGAGGCAATGAATGAATTTAATCGAGACCCCTGCACCCCCGTTTTCGCGTTCAAAACTAAGTCAAAGAGTAATCCACCCAGATGCACAAGAAGATTCCAAACCTATTTAATATCGGCTGCTCTTGGCTCTTAGCTGGCACATTGAGTTTAGTTATTCGGATTACGTCGTTTTTGAAGAAACGGAGGAATTTCCAATCCAGGTTTTTGTTTGGGTTCGACTGGCTTCTGAGAATTAGAACTAGCACTTGTTGATGATGGTTGGGGCATTGTCCGTCGCTGCTGTCCTGGAGGTGGGGCTACTCGACTAGTCGGGGTAACGCTTTGCTGTTGCTGGGATTGGACTTCACCTGTAAACCCAGTAGCAATTACGGTAATTCTGACTTCTCCTTCGAGTCTGTCATCAATCACCGCTCCAAAAATAATATTAGCGTTGGGGTCTACCACTTCATAAATTGCTTCAGCAGCTGCATTCACTTCATGTAAAGTCAGGTCACTACCGCCAGTGATATTAAATACCACACCTCTAGCACCTTCAATCGAACATTCCAGCAAAGGCGAAGAAATTGCCGCGATCGCCGCTTCTCGAGAGCGTGATTTGCCCGAACCAATACCGATTCCCATCAAAGCTGAACCTGCATCTGCCATCACTGCTCGCACGTCGGCAAAGTCAACGTTTACCAAACCCGGAATAGTGATGATATCGGATATACCTTGTACACCTTGACGCAATACATCATCCGCGTAACGGAAAGCTTCTTGGACTGGTGTTTGCTCTGGGATCACTTCCAAAAGTTTATTGTTGGGGATGATAATCAAGGTATCAACCCGACTTTTCAAAGCCTCAACACCTTGCTCTGCTTGACTAGTACGACGGCGACCTTCAAACACAAACGGACGGGTAACTACACCAACAGTTAAAGCACCGATTTCCTTGGCAACTTCAGCCACAACTGAAGCTGCACCAGTACCAGTACCACCTCCCATCCCAGCAGTGATGAATACTAAATCGGCTCCTTCTAAAGCCGCTGCAATTTCATCTCTCGATTCCTCTGCTGCTTTTTGACCGATTGCAGGATTACCACCCGCACCCAAACCCCGCGTTAGCTTTTGTCCAATTTGCAGACGACAAGGAGCCGAAGCCATGGTTAAAGCTTGAGCATCGGTGTTAATCGACCAAAATTCTACTCCACTCAAATCGGAAGCAATCATCCGGTTGACAGCATTTCCACCACCACCACCAACACCAATTACTTTGATATTGGCAACCCTACCGGGAACGATATCCCCAATCGGATTTTCTTCGGGAGCATGGTTGTTATTGCTGTTTTGTCCTAAACTCAGCCCAGAATGACCAAAAGGGTTATTGGTACTCATTCCTGCTAGGGAGATTCCTTGCTGTCCGGGAGACTGCGAGTTTTTATAGGTAAGCCCTTGGTTATTATCAAGTGTCATTGGATTTACGTGCATTCAGATAAACGACTTTTAGGGGTGTTATTTACCCGCTCGCGTCAACTCTAGATAAACACTGCCTAAAAACAAAAAGTTACGGCAATGTTTTTTCTCTACTCTGGCTCTTCAACAGCGATGCAGGTTGGAGAACGCTAACTTTCTTTAGTTGGCGATCGCTAATATTTCACGATGGACAACTAATTCAAGAGTTGTAAACTTAAATGTTTACTAAAAAAAAAGAACTCTATAGGTTCAACCGATTTTACTATTTTTACTTGTTATTGCCTTCATATATGCTCGGCAACTCCTGATTATTGTTGTTAATCGATATTGGTCATCAATTTTACAACTAATGGTGTAGTGTTTGTGATTTTGGCTTATCCTCAGAAATACTGATTTAATCAAAAAAATGAACACAGTTAAACATTTAATACACTTAATTTAAACATGGAGATGATGGCGTTAAAATTCGTTTACCAATATATATTGCGAGTCATGAGGACATAAATTATCTTTATCTAAAATAAATGTTTGGCTCCTCAATTCGGGTTCCTACTCCTATGATTTGTAAAGATGCGTTTTAACACGTCTTTTCGGGTAATACGCTCACCACCGCAATCCTGGTTAAATAGATGCATTATGTTTCCAACCCCCCAAACCCGATCATCACAGATTGCCTAACATCTTGCACCCTTGGATTTAAGCGTAACTACAACAAAGGGGAGATTTATACTCCCTAATGGTAGGTTTTTTGTAATTTTGCCAAACTTTTAGAGGACACAGCCATGTTAATTGTGGTGTAGGTTACTCCAAAAACAACAATCATTAATATATATTTATCAGCATAAAACTTATTTACAAACCAGGAGTGTTTTATACATTTGCCACCAGAGGAATTTTTTAAGGAGTTCGAGAGTTAATTTTCACTTTTTTATGGTTCAATTGTACTAATATACTTTCCGGATTTGTTAAATCTATAAACTCAATTTGACTCATATTTTCTTGATTTGGTAGACGGCGAATTTTTGCTAACAATTGGATTTTTTCCGCTAATTGAAAAGTCGGATTTCCAATATGTACTCTTCCGAGTTCTGTTTTTAAAATTATATTAGTAGGGTTTTGACAATTAATTTCCATTACCTTTACTAAACTGTTAGTTACTTGTTGATAAAGCTGTTTCCAGAAGGGACGACACTGCTGTAAATCACCAATTAGTTTGAGACTGGGTAATTTATTGGCGGGAATTGATTTGAAGTTTTCCGTCGTCACTTCAACGCCATTGATATCTACTAATCCCTCTACTGGTTTTTGATTTTTAGAATTAGTATCCTCAAGACTAGGAGTTTGAGTAATCGCTACAGGCAATATTTCGGATACTTTGACTATTAGTCCCGGTGGAAATAAACGACGAGTTATAGTTGCTTCGGTTATACCTGGTTGCTGCTTTAAAGATGCACTTAAACGACTTGGTTCAACTCGCCATAAAGACTGGGGATAGGATAATGGCATTTTTGACTGTATCACTTCATCGGAGAATAACTGATTTCCAGAAACAGTAATATCTTTCTTGCTTTTGAGTACCCATATTGGTTGAATCAAAAACCATAGTAAGCCACCTGCCAACCCTGTAACTGCCAAGGTTCGCCAGATTTTGCTAATAATGTTTATTTGTCTGTTGCGACGGAGTTTTTCGCGACGACCTGTCAATTCTGTGGAGGAAACTGATAATATTTCCGGCATTTAAACCTCGAAATGCATTTTTTCAAGTTATTGTATGAAGATGAATAAGTTAGTTTCAGCCAAACCTTTTCAGGTCAGTAATTTATTTTATAAGCATTTTTTTTAATTTCTCCCTAACAATATTCTAAAAAAAGACCAGAACCATTGGCGTGTATTTTTGCTCTAATGTAGCCTTTTTACTTGAGAGTGACATTTATTTGCAAGTCAAATCGCTACAAATAAACCGAAAAATTACCATCGCTGTTACAGATATCTTGTTCAGAAACATTAATCGCCCTCTGTTATTCGCTCAACAATTAAATTTCACATTATACACACTCAACGCTTACTATATGAAAAACTAATACCAATTTATTCCTTTTTGGCAAAAAAACCCACATCTAATCTAATTGACTTGACGTATTTTCCAAAAAATGATATGCATGGTTTGCTACAATTAATACTTAAGTAAAAATTAAGTAATTGTACAAATTAGTTTTTTTATACCAAAAACAAATTAAGCGATTCAATACAAACGAGTTATAGTTAAAACTACCTATTTTTGTCAAAATTCTGCCTCCTCCGGTATATAAAGGCAAATAGGAGCTAGGAACATCAGGGAAAGAAAAATCAACCAGACCTAGGAACTAGGGAGCGAGGAAGCTCAGTATTTTAAACTTGAGTTAGGGTTGATGGTAATAATTTATATCAAGTGCATCTACATGAAAACTACATTAAATTTGTCAAGGTTTTTTAAAACCTGTAATCCGAGCAGAACCCTGGTGATGGGTGATGATTCCGATAGAAGATACTATATAGATTTTTCTGAGGTACGGGGTTGCAAAATAGTCGAGGAATTGAAGCGAACTATTGTCCGTATTTCTCCTGATGAACCAACTTGTCAATTATTTACAGGTCATATTGGCTGTGGTAAATCAACTGAGTTACAACGTTTGAAAGCAGAATTAGAGGAATCGGGATTTCACGTAGTTTATTTTGAATCCAGCCAAGATTTAGATATGGCGGATATCGATGTCAGCGATATTTTGCTGAGTGTAGCTCGTCAAGTCAGCGTCAGTTTAGAAGCGATCGACATTAGACTCAAGCCTGGTTATTTTGCAAATTTATTTCGAGAAATTGGCGATTTTTTGCAAACTCCCATAGATTTATCCGCAGAAGCCGAATTTTCCTTGGGTATTGCCAAAATTAGCGCTAAAACAAAAGATAGCCCTCAATTACGTTGTCAACTCAGGCAATATCTAGAACCCCGTACAAACGGCATTTTGCAAGCGATTAACGAAGAGGTACTAGAGAAAGCGAATAAACAGCTACAAATGAGGGGACAAAAAGGAATAGTTGTAATTATTGACAACTTAGATAGAGTTGATATGCGCCCGATGCCGTCAGGGCGCTCGCAACCGGAATATCTGTTTATTGACAGGGGTGAACAGTTACGTCGGCTGAAATGTCATGTAGTTTACACAATTCCTTTGGCGTTGATTTTTTCTGGCGAGTATGAAACGCTGAAAAATCGTTTGGGTGGTGGTATTGCTCCTAAAGTTTTGCCGATGGTGCTGGTACGTCAAAGAGATGGTGGTGATTCGTCCGAGGGAATGTCTCTGTTACGTCAGTTGGTTTTAGCAAGGGCATTTCCTGAAGTTTCTGCCGATATTAGATTGAAATTAATTCCGGAAATATTCGATAGTTGCGAAACATTAGACCGTTTGTGTCGCATCAGCGGCGGCCATATCCGCAATTTATTAGGGTTACTTTACAGTTGTTTGCAGCGACAAGATCCCCCTTTCGAGCGTTCTTGTTTGGAAGCAGTAATTAAAGATTATCGCGACGATTTACTTTTGGCTATTGATGATGAAGAATGGCAATTACTTTATGAAGTTGTTAATCAGCAGACAGTTAAAGGTGAATCTGAATATCAAAGATTGTTGCGGAGTATGTTTGTTTTTGAATACCGAGATGTTAGAGGACGCTGGTTTGGCATTAGTCCAGCATTAGCAGAAACCGAAAAAGTCCTCGGTTGGGAAAATTCCGCATACAAGATTCCGGCAACTTTTCCTTAATAGAAAAAACATCAATTCTCTGCTGTTGTTTGTGTTTTTGTAAGCAGAAACATTTTGAACAAAAAAAGCAAGTAAAGCTCTTTACTGTTAACTGCTAACTGTTAACTGCTAACTGCTGACTGATAACTGATAACTGATAATTGATAATGAGTGAAAATACAAGTCTTACGGACATCGCAATTTCCAATCAGCACACTCTGCGTAGACTGATTCGGGCAATTGGGCTTTCGGGTGGTCAATTTTCTCTAATTCTAGTACGGTGCAATTACAGCGAATTGTGTAAACAAGTATTAGACAATATTCGCTCCCAAACTAAAGATGTAAATTTGCGAGAAGTATTTTTATCTCCCTCAACTACAGCTTTACACAGCACCATAGTCTCAGAACTATTTTTGAATATACCCGCAGTGAAAACAGATTCTTTACCAACTGCTGTGATGGTATTTGGATTAGAGTCAGTTACAAACTTAGAAGATTTACTCAGCGGTGTTAATCAAGCAAGAGACATTTACGCCGATACCTTTGCTTTTCCGATAGTTTTGTGGCTCAAAGATGAAGTAGGGACATCACTTTCGCGGTTTGCACCGGATTTTAAAAGTTGGGCAGCAACGACAATTAAATTTGAAATGGCTGCGGATGATTTAGTTAATTTGATCCAACAGCAAACACAATCCTTATTTGACAAAGTTATAGATGCCGGAGCGCAAAAGTTTTTATCAAATGCGGCTTTACTTTTAGATCCCAAATCTCAACAGCGTCGAGAAATTGAATCAGCACGTAACGATTTACTTCGTCTTTACAACATCAAACTAAAACCACAATTAGAAGCAAGTCTGGAATTTGTACTTGGACGAGATAACTATGTTAACGACAACATTGACGAAGCACTATTTCATTATCAACGCAGCTTAGAACTTTGGGAAGAAGAAATTAAAACCAACTCTTGCCATCCCCCCCTCTCCTTGTCGCCCCATCCTCTAATCCACCAAGCAGTAGTGATGTTCCATTTAGGATTATGCTATCGACGCTTAGCGGATTTACAACCTGCTGCCAATATTAGTTTCTGGCAAAATGCTTTAAATTGGTTTAAGCAATGCTTGGATATATTTGAAACAACAAACCGAAAAGATTTAACCGCTAAATTTATTTTTCCTGCTTGTGAAATGCTGCAATTTTTGCAACAGTGGGACGAATTATCACAACTAGCAACATATTCTCTGGAATTACACCAATCATTTGCAAATAAAACATTAATTGCTCAAGGTTACGGATTTCTTTGTGTTGTGGCTGCTTCCAAATTGGATTGGTTACAAGCTCATGAATTGGCAAATATAGCTCTGTCGATCGCCGAAGAAGTCCCAGAAGTGTCTCGCCAGCAAGAAAGTTGGTATCTTTTACTACTGGGACGCGCTTTACGAAATTTAGGTGAATGGGACGAAGCCGTTAACACTTTGGAATGGGCGAAAGTCGTTTGTGAAGCTCAATATGAACCATGTTTATATCTAGAAATTGTGGAAGAATTACGCTCTCTTTATTTTTGTGAACGTCACAATTACTTAGAAGCTTTTAAACTAAAACGAGAAAAGATTCAAATTGAGCATCAGTATGGTTTTCGTGCTTTTATCGGTGCAAGTCAATTACAACCGCAGCGTTACAGAGTTAATCCAGTTTTACAACCGCAAAAAATCTCATCAATTCCCGAACAAGTTGCCCAAGAGATTGCAGCTTCGGGAAGACAGCAGGATGTCTATCGTCTTCTAGAAAAAATGACTCGTGCTGATTGTAAACTGACAGTGGTTCATGGACCATCAGGAGTTGGTAAAAGCTCAATTATCAAAGCGGGTTTAGTTCCAGTATTAAAACAAAATTTTATTGGGGAACGCATCGCTTTACCAATTGTTTTATCTGTTTATACCGATTGGTTAACAGCTTTAGGACGCAGTTTAAACCAAGTTATTGCTCAGACTTCTATCTCTTTGGCAATAGAAATTACAGCTGAAATTATTTTAGAAAAACTCAGATTATTAGCAGATAGTAATTATACAGTTATTTTAATTTTTGACCAGCTAGAAGAATTTTTCTTTGTCAAGCATGATGCTAGCGAAAGAGTGGAATTTTATAAGTTCTTCACTCAATGTCTCAATATTCCTTTTGTAAAAATTCTAATTTCGTTACGGGAAGATTATCTACATTATCTCTTAGAATTTGAGCGATTAAGCTATTTAACTACGGACAATTGCTATGATTTGGGAGTAATTAATCGAAATATTCTCGATAAAAATATTCGTTACTATTTAGGTAATTTTTCCCCTACAGATGCCACTAGTATTATCCAAAGTCTAATTAAACGTTCTCATTATCAATTAAGCGACGAATTAATTAATAAACTAGTAGAAGATTTAGCAGGAGAAACTCACCAAGTACATCCAATAGAATTGCAAATTGTCGGCGCTCAATTAGAAACAGAAAATATTACTACACTCGCAGAATATCAACGTAGCGGTGGTTCGGAAAAATTAGTCCAGCATTGGTTAGAAAAAGTTATATTCGATTGCGGTCAAGAAAACGCACAATTAAGCTGGAAATTATTGTTTGAATTAACTGATGAAAAAGGTACGCGACCTTTAAAAACTAAAGCTGAATTAGTTACCATCATTTTTAGTGAACAAGAGGCTTGTTTAAAAGAACAGGAAAGTTCTCAAATAGATGTTTTATCTGTAGTAAATCAACGGGTAAATTCTACGTTTTCTCAATTGTTTAAACAACCCAAAGAAATAGCTGCTACCTCTATATTAAGTAAACAATCCATGGGCAGCGATGGAGAAAGTCTAGAGATAATCGCAGAAGAACATCATGGCTTGATGCATTCTTACAATCTTAGTACCCTAGAATTAATTTTAGAAATCCTCGTCGGAAACGGTTTGGTATTGCGAGTACTCCAAGAGTCAGGAGAACGTTATCAATTAGTTCATGATTATTTAGTCAAACCAATTCGCGATCGCAATGATTATGGAATTACTGTCGAATTAGAAAAAATCCGCTTCGAGAAGACTATTGCAGAAGTTGCTCAAAAACGCTCGCAGGCAAAGCTCAATTCTATACTTCAACGCCGGCTGCGAGAGGCACGTTTAGCAGGTTTTGCCTTAGCCGTGATGTCAGCGAGTATTGGAGGATTATGGTGGCAAGCTGACCTACAAAAGAAAGCTGCAATTAGTCAAAGTTTACGAGCAGAACGTAGCGAAACGAACCTGCAAATTAGTGCTTTGACTGCCGCTTCTGAAGCTTTATTTGCCTCTAACAAAGAATTTGATGCTTTAGTGGAAAGTTTACGTGCTTGGAGAAAGCTCAAACGCGGATACGGAATTAAGCCAGATACCCGAATGCGAGTCGTGACGGCTTTACAGCAAGCGGTTTATGGAGTAACGGAAGTCAACCGTTTAGAAGCACATGGTGATATTGTTTGGGATGTAATTTTCAGTCCTGATGGTGAGTTACTAGCGTCGGGAAGTCGCGATAAAAGTGTAAAAATTTGGCACACTGATGGTAAATTATTACAAACCTTACAAGGTCACGAAGAAAGTATTACCAGTTTAGCTTTTAGCCCCGATGGTAATCTACTTGCTTCTGCAAGTCGGGATAAAACTGTAAAAATTTGGCGCAAAAATCCCACTACACAAGAATTTGATTGGCAACCATTCCAAACTCTTGGTCACGGAGATTGGGTAGATAAGGTTACCTTTAGTCCTGATGGTAAATTATTGGCTACCGGAAGTAAAGATGAAACGGTGAAAATTTGGAACAGTGACGGTAAATTAATCAAAATTCTCCGGGGACATCAAGGTTGGATAAATTGGGTAAGTTTTAGTCCCGACGGTCGGTTTATTGCTTCAGCAAGCGATGATAATACCGTGAAAATATGGAGAATTGATGGCAGTTTATTAACTACTTTACAAGGTCATCAGCAAGGGGTAACTGTTGCTAATTTTAGTCCTGATGGTCGAATATTAGCCTCAGCCGATCGCAATGGTACGATTAAATTTTGGCGAAGCGAACAAAAAGATGGTGTAAACAGCTTCATATACCGTCCTTTTCGCAATTTAGAGCAGCATAACGGTACAATTTGGAGTCTAAATTTTGATTCATCAGGTGAAAAGCTCGCTTCCGCAGGAGATGACAAGACAATCAATTTGATTGATGTTAGTAGTGGTAAATTGCTGAAAACTTTTAAAGGTCATAGCGATGCTGTAGCTAGTGTTTCATTCAGCCCCGATCAAAAATTTTTGGCATCGGCAAGTTATGACAAAAGTGTCAAACTTTGGAGCTTAAATCCTCCTAAGTTAACAGTTTTAGAAGGACATGAAGACCGGGTACTAAGTGTTGTTTGGAGTCCAGATGGTAAAACTTTAGCTTCTAGTAGTCGCGATAATACGGTTAAACTTTGGCAGCGACAATCTCCCAGTGCTGGGTTTGAAACTCGTCTTTACAAAACGTTGTTGGGACATTCCGATCGAGTCACCAGCGTTAGTTTTCATCCCAACAGCAAAATCTTAGCATCAGCAGGTTATGACAAAACTATCAAACTTTGGCAACGAGACGGTCAACTACTCAAAACACTTGACGGACATCACGACAGCGTAACCAGTATCAGTTTTAGCCCCGATGGACAATTGTTAGCATCTGCTAGTACTGATAAAACGGTAAAAATATGGAATCAACAAGGTAAATTGCTCAAAACTTTAAAGGGACATCAAGCAAGGGTAAATAGTGTCCGTTTTAGCACTGATTCTCAAGTTTTAGCTTCTGGTTCTGACGACCAAACTGTAAAATTATGGCGACGAGATGGTACCTTATTAAAAACGTTTTTACCTCATTCTGGCTGGGTTTTAGGTGTCAGTTTTAGCCCTAGTGATAACTTGCTCGCTTCTGCTAGCTGGGATAATACTGTGAGGCTATGGCGTTGGGATGGTACTTTATTAAAGACTTTATTGAAAGGTTATGGGGATAGCGTTAGTGCTGTGACTTTTAGTCCTAATGGTGAAACTCTCGCTGCTGCTAGCTGGGATAGTACCGTCAAACTCTGGAGTAGTGAAGGTAAGTTAATTAAAAGTCTCAGCGAACATCAAGCCCCAGTTTTAGATGTTAGCTTTAGTCCCGACGGTCAAACTTTAGCATCTGCTAGCGATGATCATACAATAATTCTATGGAATTTAGACTTGGACAATCTACTAGTACGCGGTTGCCACTGGATTGGTGATTACCTGCAATACAACCGCAATGTCGATGCTAGCGATCGTCAACTTTGTCAGGGTATTAGCTAACTGATATCTTCTACCTTACGCATAATTAACTAGATAATCAGAAATATCAATAAAAATATTACTAACATCAAAATGTCATATTATAGTCCATTTTAATCGACTTCTGCTATCAGACTGGGACTTGCAGTCCCAGGTGGTTAAGAAGGAAGTCAAACAACTAGTAATTATTTTGACTATGGGTTTCTATGATGCAAGATATAAACTAAGCTATTAACCAACAAAACGAAATTTTCAGCTATCTTCTTCGGCAATAGTTTCTAAATTAATCATCAAGGCTTGAATCCTCATCCGCTCAATATAAGGCCAGCCTCCTTCTGCTTCAATGTCTTTTAACAGTGAGTATAGTGCCTGACGATTTGATGGTAAACTTTCTTGAAAAATACCGTCTCTAATTTCTCGATGCAATTTCTCTAACTGTCTAAGCAATCCTAAAATTTCTAAAATATCCCCTTGACAAACCGTCGAGTATTCGTGTACGTAATCGGCAATTTCTTGCAATTTGTAAGGCAGCTGATCGCGATCGGGATTTTTATTTTTGCTCATAGTATTATCCGCTAATTATAATTACTCTAATATTTGTGACGAAAGACAAAGCATAACTTTGGATAACTATAGCAATTCGACGCTGAATCCTAAAGTTAAAAACGCTTTTTAAAAATACCAAG
>JAAUSO010000036.1 GCA_012033205.1 Richelia sp. SL_2_1
GGAAGGAATTAACCCCGGTAGATAAACTATATCTCCATAATTTTTGGTACAGTTGCTCAAAAAACCCAAAGGATTGCGTTGGTATTCCGGTAATATTCCTACTAAAAAATGACCTTTGGGACCCGGAGGTAGATGTTGAGAATTTGTTGAACTTTTCATTTTTACTCTCTATTTTGGAATGTGATATTCATCGATTATTTGATTCAACAATAGGTTTAATTTGTTGAATTTGAGGATTATTTTTAGGAATAATAGGACAAGAAAGACAACGGTCGGGAATTTGGATTTTTGGTATTTGTTCAATTTTGATATCACGAATAATTCGACTTTCTTGAAGTTCTGAAAATAGTCTTGCACAACCATCTCTAGAAAGATTACGTTCAACACAGATTGTTGGTAATGGTATAGGATTAATGGGAACTATTTGTGCTATGGCTGCTGTGCCAGATAATAATATTCCAGGAGCAGCGCTAGCAACTAACAGAAAGGTCGCTTTCGTAACTTGAGATAGATATAATTTCATAAAATTATCCTCGATATTTGATTAGATTTTCATGAGGTATTTTTTGTAATTAATCCGTGATTGTCAGAAGTCGGTTTTCCAAAAAAACCGTTTCATACATCAAATCAGCAACGCCGAAAAAATTAATTCAATGATTGTAAGGAGAGATTTATACTATTGAAAGCTACAGTTACGTTTGGTTGATCAGAACCACCAAATGCACCGCCATCAGAATCACCTCTAACCACATATTCACGCACAAAAGTACTAGGACGTGGAATAATTTCATCATCATGACCGGAATCTTTACCAGTTATTTGATCGAATAAATTTGTGTCAATAGAAACTAGTTTATAACCAGGAAATTGTTGATCCACATCCAGAACAATTTGTTCATAACGTCCAGCAAATGTGGTAGTATCTGGCTTTGTTTCTTGAAAATGAACATCTAGAATTACAACCACAAGCTGACCTCTTTTTTCTAGACTAGTTTTGATAGAGTAATACGGACCATTGCCATCAAAATCTGTATCACCTTTACCAGTGTGGATTGGTGCATAGCTGATAGTTGGAGCTTGAAATGGTCTAATAATGCTTTCTTTTTTCAACAAAGGTAGCTTTTGAAGTAAAGGCTTTGGTATGTAAAAATCAGGGCTACCAAAGGCTGGCATATTAGAAACAACTAAGGTGCTTAATGCTAGCAAGGAGTAAGCTAAACTGCGAAACTTCATCGTTTTTGTCCTCTGATAAGAATTAAATTTTGTTATTCTCACTTTTAATAACAAGTAAGAAAAACAAATTATTCCGAAATTTATCTAAAATTTTTTGTTGTGGTTTTAGCAAGCGTTTTTAACCCTTTTGCTAAAAGTAAAGTGCTGGTGCATAAAAGCTGTCTGCCAAACATACTTATATAAAGATTTCGGAAAGTGCTAGGTAAACGACTACAGTACAATTACTTAAAAATCGGGAACATACACACCGTGGATTAGTCTTTCTAACCAATCTGCGAGCATCTCTACCTCCGAGGTTCATTCAAATAGGTGAGGAAATATACTTATGCAGTCAAAAGCAGCGGCAGAACCTATTCAAAATCGACAAATCGATGCGGTGCATCAAGAAGTAATCGCCAAAATTGCCCGAAAATATACTTTTAGAACTTCTATCTGTTGGGAAGATGCAGCCCAAACGGCGAAGATGAAAGTCTACGAAGCTGTCAAAGCTGGAAAATTCCACCAGGGAGGAATCGCAGAATTTCAACGTTGGGCTACGGTGGTTGCTAAATATGAGATTCTCAATTTTGTGAAAAAAGAATCTTTGCGATCGCACCAAAGTCTAGACGCAACTATTACTGGTACTAATGTATCTTTAGTTGATACCATTGCCGATGAGTTTAACCTTCTAGAAGCAGTAGCGCGTGCAGATTTAATTATCAAGGCAAAACAAGCAATTCTAAATCTAGATTACCTTCACCCAAAACGCGGTTATCTGAAATTATGGCAACTTATGGTTGCAGGTAAAAACCAAACAGAACAAGCATCTGAGTTAGGAGTCAGTCAAGGGGAAGTTTCTAAGCGTTGGAAGGAATTAGTCGCACGTGTGGCGCTCGAATTAGGATTGCTCGAACCCGAAGCTATTAAACGTGAACAACAAAATAGTAAACTCAAACATACTCGCAGGCGTTCAAAAGCCCAATGGTAATCTTTTTAATAAACTGACGATTTTGTTAAGTTTTTAAAAAGTTTATTATTTATCGGCGTAGGATAATCGATTCGTTTGTTAACACTATTAATCATCCTTCAATATTGGGAAATACTAAACTTATGGGTACAAGCTGTGAGAAATCCAAATCTGGGAATATGCCAAAACCTTCACTATCACCACAACCTGGAGAAATTTGGGAATTAAACCGTCATGTAGGATTTTCTGAAGAATTTTTTCTAAATCAAGATAATAAATTTTACTCAATTGAGGCTAAAAGTTTTTTAGAAGGTGACACTCCACGCCGTTATGTAATGATTGTAACGGAGCCAGAGTTAGATATTATTTCTGTAATGGTATTTTCTACGGAAACCGATTTTATTTCCGATATTGATTTAATTATTCCTAGTAAAATTACAGGTTTAACACAAGATTTATTAGCTGAAACTTGGCACCTACAGCCGATGCTTGTTTGTAATTTATTACAGTCAGTTGGAAAGAGGTTATCACGCGATATTTATGACTTATTGCTAAATGTCGGAGACTATTATCATGGTTTAGTAAATCGACAGCCAGAAATTAATGATATTGAGGGATTGGGGTTAAAGGTAGGAAAGAGGAAGGCTTTAGATGTGGCAGAAATTGCTCTCTTTCATCAAACAGAAACAGCTTGGAGCGATGTTTTAACAATACCAGTTGCGGCTCATAATAGATACATTAAAAGTGCGAATTTAACAAATAAAATTCTTAGTGATTGCTTGCAGATAGAACAGGAATTCATAGAAGTTGAATTTAACCAAAATAGAGTTATCAATTCATTATCTAACTCTTTTAATCAAACACAAATTATTCTCAGTCGTTGGTGGCAAAATATTTTTGAACCCGAATGGCAGGCTTTTTCCACATTCCCAAACTTAGTTATAGCAACCCGCAGTCATAGTGACTCACAAAATATCCAACAAACAAATATCCTGGAACTGATTCAACAATTATCGGCTGAAAATGACGAAAGTCAACGGCAAAGTGCTGCCAAACAGTTAGGAGAAATTGCTGTTGGTTGTAGTGATGCGGTTCAAGCTTTGGTTAATTTATTACGAAGCACATCTGATGATGAAACCCTATGGATAGCTGTAGAAAGTTTGCGGAAAATTGACCCAGAAAATCCTGCTGCTGGTATCAGAAGAGTGAGACTTATCGATTTAGGTATGGAAATTGCAGGGGAAGCTGTTGCTTTATCTGTGGCATTATTACAAAAAGTTGAAGGGGATGTAAGCGTACTTTTGCAAGTTTACCCCACAGGTAATGATGATTATTTGCCAGCAGATTTAAAGCTAATCTTAATTGATGATTCTGGGAATATATTGCGGGAAATTACAGCTAGAAAGGCAGATGTTTATATGCAACTAAAATTTAGTTGTGAAGTAGGGGAAAGATTTAGTGTGCAAGTTGCTTTGAGTGATACTAATTTTCGCGAAACTTTTGTAGTTTAATTTCCTTAAACTATGTAGGTTATGGGAAAATTGGTTTCTTAGAAGAGGGCTAAGCCATACCTACATCAAACTATTTTAACTATGCCATTAGCAAAATTTTCCAACTTTTCTGGTAAAAATCTTCAAGGCTGTGACTTTAGAAATCAAAATCTTACAGGTATAGACTTCAGTTACGCTGACATTCGCGGTGCAAATTTCACTAATGCCATTTTGAAAAATGCTAACTTTCAAAATGTTAAAGCTGGATTACCTATAAAGCGGGTATTTGCTTTAGAATTACTAATTTTACTCATTACTATTATTTTGGGGATAGTATCAGGCTTTGTACCAGTATTTACCGGATATTTACTTTTTCCTTATTCAATTAGTCCACACAATTATTTTGCAGCTATTGTAGTTTTAAGTATATTTATTGTCTTCGCCATAACTACTATTTATAAAGATTTATCGACGGCATTTTTGGCAATTTCTTGTGTATCTGTATTTTGTGGATTTGTATTGGGGAGTATGACTGGTACAATTGTGGGCATTCCATCTGGAATTGTAAGTATTACTGTCACCAGCTTAATTGTTTATGGAATGTTAATCATGATGTCATTTTTGGTAACAGTTGCCAAACAAATTGCTGGAATTATAATCGCAATTATGGCTCTAGTTAGTATGTTGATCAGTAGTATTATTGGAAGTATAACTGGTACTAGAATTGGTGTCGAAGTTGCTCAAGTATTTACAGGAAGTAAGCAACTTACATTGTTCAAAGTGGAAGCAGTTGAAGAAGCTGCAATCGCAGCAACAGTTGGTAGTGTTGCAGTAATATCATTCATAAGTTATATCAGTTGGCGAGCGTATATTGAGGATGAAAAGTTTGCCTGGATGCGAAATTTAGCTATTGTGGTTTCTAGCATTTGTGGAACTAGTTTTCAAAAAGCAGAGTTAACCGATGCAAATTTTTACTATGCCACACTTAAAAATACTAATTTTTGTAATGCCAGACTGACTCGCACGAATTTTCATTTAGCGAAACAAATTTTCTTGTCTAGATTTGATAATACTATTTTTTTTAATCGAGAAATAAGAGATTTAGCTGTTACTAAAAGAGGTAATAATCAATCTTATGCTGGTTGTAATTTGAAAGGTATAAATCTAGATAATGCAGACCTGAGTTATATTAATTTAAGTGAAACAGATATTAGTGAATCTACTTTAGAAGGTGCAAATTTAGAAGGAGCTAATCTTACAAAAGCCCAAGTAATAGGTACAAATTTCAGAAAAGCGATTTTTACAGCCGCTTGTTTGTCAGCCTGGAATATTGACAGTACAACTCAATTAGATGAAGTTATTTGTGATTATGTTTATCTTTTAAATAATCAACAAGAACGTCGTCCTAGTAGTGGAAATTTTGCACCAGGAGATTTTACGAAACTATTTCAAGTCGCTATCAATACTGTCGATTTAATTTTCCGTAATGGTTTAGATTTACAGGCTTTATCTGCGGCTTTAGCAAATACTAAACTGGATAATGAAGGGATTGCTTTAGCAATTAAAAGCATTGAAAATAAGGGTAATGGTGTTGTTTTAGTACGGGTAGATGTACCGGAATTTATCAATAAAGAAAAAATTCACGCTGATTTTTATCAAAATTATCAATTTGCTCTTCAACAAATAGAAGCAAGACATCAAGCAGAATTAAAAAGTAAAGACGAACAAATTACTTTATATCGCCAACATCAAGCGGAATTAAAAGAATTAATGCAATTGATAGCTCCGATTGTTGAAAAAACGCAAAAACAATCAACATTGGGTAAGTTAGTAGTTTTAAAATTAGGTCAAGGTAATTTAAATACTGGATTCCCCGTGACACTGCAAATCAGTTTAGAAGGAGAACATCCCTATTTTGAATCCAATGGAGAATTACCACCCGCACCCGAATTAGTTGTCGCATATACTCAATGGCAAATATCCTATCGTCACAGCTTACAGGGAAACTTACGCATCAAATTCCCAGAAACACAAGTTACCAATATTAGTAAAAGGGATTTATTCAAAGAATGCGATCGCCTTGGAGACAACTTACACAAACAAGTCAATTTATGGTTAAATTCTCTACAATTTCGCCCACTCAAAGAACAACTATTAGAAAAATTAAACCCTGACGAATCGATTCGTATACTCTTACAAACAGAGGATAACCAACTGCGACGAATACCCTTACATCTGTGGGATTTTTTTGAACGCTATTCTCAAGCAGAAATGGCACTTTCCGCAACGACTTATGAAAGAAAATTAAAATTCCAATCTCCAAAATCTCATGTCAGAATATTAGCTATCTTAGGAGATAGTACTGATATAAATATTCAAAAAGATAGAGCCTTACTCGAACAATTACCCAATACACAGGTCAATTTTTTAGTCGAACCACAACGTCAAGTTCTCAACGATGAACTATGGCTCCAAGAATGGGATATCCTCTTTTTTGCAGGTCATAGTTTTAGCGAATCTGAAGCCGGAATTGGCTATTTTCGTATCAACCCAACTGATAGTTTAACGATTGTTGAATTAAAAAACGCACTCACGAAAGCGATCGCACAAGGATTGCAGCTAGCTATTTTCAACTCCTGCGATGGTTTAGGATTAGCAACGAACTTAGCGGATTTACATATACCCCAAATGATTGTGATGCGCGAACCTATACCTGACAAGGTTGCACAGGAGTTTTTAAAGAATTTTCTGACAGAATTTTCTCACAAAAAACCTTTGTATCAATCGGTACGCGAAGCCAGGATGAAACTGCAAGGTTTAGAAAAAGATTTTCCTTGCGCGAGTTGGTTACCAGTGATTTGCCAAAATCCAGCCGAAATTCCCCTAGAATGGTAGTTATTTAAAAAAGGAAAAACTGGTTCTATCGAAGTCCTGATTTTATCTAAATAATTGATCCGAAATCCATTCAATCAAGGCTGAAGTATAAAAAAACACAATTACTTTTTAGGGGAAGTATATTAAGTTTTGCATCCTCAAAATGCATAAAGGATAACACCTCAAACATATAGGTAAAAAGCGTTACAGCCTAACAAATTTCGTTGTTGGCGATAGCTACAAGTGGAACTCGTTTTTTGCACGATTAGTCATTTGAACAATCGGCAGATCTTGCGTGTTACAATTTGTGCGACTAAATGTATGACATAAATCCTCGTTAAGGAGGAGATATCGATATGCCTTCAAAGCAGACGGTAGAACCTAATGAACAACTATTGATTGACTCGAAATATCGGCAGCTTGTCGAGAAAATTGCCCGTAAGCATACTAGAAATAGTGCAATGTCTTGGGAAGATGCGGCACAAACAGCTCATATAAAAGTGTTTCAAGCGGTAAAATCGGGGAAATTTCGTACTCATCAAGGGCATAATTTTTACTGTTGGGCAGCTACAGTAGCTCGAAATGCGGTGATAGATTTTGTGCGTAAGGAAGGACGTAATAGCTGTCAAAGTTTAGATAAAACCATTGCTGGGACAGATGTATCGTTGTTAGATACCGTTGCTTCGGAGTTCGATTTATTAGATGCGGTAGAGCGTGCGGATGTGGTAATTGTTGCCAAAGAAGCGATGAAAAAACTTGCTCAATTGTATCCCGAACGGGGATACTTAAAACTTTGGCAGGGAATGGTGGAAGGTAAAAAACAGACTCAGTTGGCTTTGGAGTTGGAAATTACTCAAGGTGAGGTTTCCCGTCGTCGTAAAGAACTTTTAGAGCGTGTGAATCAAGAATTAGGATTAGTACAGCCAGAAACTGTTAAACAAGAGCAAAATCAAGTTCGTAAATCGAAAGCAAGCAGAAAACGTTCTCAGGAAGAGTGGTAATAATTATTAAATACCCCATTCTAATCACGGATTAAAAAGGATTACACGGATTACACGGATTTTAATTACCCATTCCCAATTCCCCATTACCAATTACCAATTTAATTTGTAAAGATTAACAAAACTGCACATAGAATCATTGTTTCTTTCGTTAAAAGTAATAGATACCTCCATAACTACAAGTAAGCGGCGATAAGCAACTCTGATTCGCCTGGGAATATAAACCTATGGTTAGCTTAAGTAAATTCACATATAATATGAGACAAAAATGTATCCCTAATCAGCCACAACCCGGAGAAATTTGGGAAGTAAGTCGCTCGATACATTGTCCTGTAGAATTTTCTTCAGAACAGCAGCATCAACTTTATTCGGATGCAGCAAAACAATTTTAGCAGGGAATTCACTGCCAATTAATGTAATAATTATCACGGAGGAAAATAATGATATATTTCCTCAAGAATGGCAAGTTATTTCGGTAATGCTGTTATCAGGGGAAACTGATTTTTTGAACGATGTAGATTTATTGATTCCCTCAGATATTTCTGGTTTAGAAGCAGATGTTTTAGCCCAAACTTGGTTAATAGAAGAAATGTTTGTCTGTAATTTAGTTAAGCCAGTAGGTAAGCGATTATCTCGCAATGTTTACGATTTATTATTAAGTGTGGGGGATTATCATCATCAAATTATTGATCAACCACCTACAGTATCAGAAATACAACTTTCTGGGTTAAAAATTGGAACTAAAAAAGCCATAGAAAACTTGGAAATTATTAATTTTCATCAATATCAATTAGCTTGCAGCGATATATTAAGCTTACCTGTAGCAGCCTATCGTAGTTATGTAAAAAGTATTAAATTTACAGAAGCGGTATTAGAAGAAGCGTTGCAGGTAGAGCAAGAATTAATAGCTGAAAAACCAAAAAAAACATCAAAAGTTAATCTTCTTAGTCAATGGCTGCAAAATACATTTGATAGTCAATGGCAATTACTTTTACAAATACCATCTTTGGCAATTGCGACTAGAAGTACTGTTGATTTTGAATCTAACCCCGATGAAATTGCAATATTAATTAAACAGATATCTGAGCAAGATGAACATTATAAAAGAAAAGCTGCAAAGCGATTGGGAGAAATAGCTGTTAGAAATGTTAATGCAATAGAAGCTTTAGTTGACTTGATACGCAATACCCAAGACGATGAAACATTGTGGGTAGCGGTAGAGAGTTTGTGGAAAATCAACCCTGGAAACCCCGCAGCTGGTGTGAGAAGAGTTAAGCTAATCGACTTGGGAATGCAGTTGAGGAGCGAAGCAGTAGCCTTAGCAGTAGCATTGGTACCAAAAGGCGCGAGCCAAGTAGGAGTGTTGTTACAAGTTTATTCCACGGATGCACAAACCCAAGATATTGCAGCATCAAAACCATTACTACATTTACCTCCGGGTTTGAAATTAATATTGCTTTCCGAAACAGGAGACATTTTACGGGAAGTTATAGCTAGAAATGCCGATGTTTATATTCAGCTTAAATTGAATGGAGAAAGGGGCGAAAAATTTAGCGTTAAAGTTGCTTTAGAAGCAGCCAGTATTACAGAGGATTTTGAAATTTAATCATTGGTAATGGGTAATTGGTAATGGGTAATTGGTAATTGGTAATTGGTAATTGGTAATTGGTAATTGGTAATTGGTAAATGGGTAATTAAAATCCGTGCAATCCTTTTTAATCCGTGATAAAAATCCGTGATTGGTGATTGTAGACTGTGTTTTGATTAAGGCACCATAATGTTACTACCTGTTTATTTATGATTTATTTTTCACTTTAAACTTTAAAATTTAAACTCATTTTTTGTTCTAATGTCTTTAGAATTCTCTCATCAAAATCTTCAAGGTTATTCTTTCAAAAATCAAGACTTAAAAGGAGCGGATTTTTCTTACTCGGATATTCGCGGTACTAATTTCACGAATGCTATTTTAAAAGGTGCTAATTTCCATCATGCTGTTGCTGGAGTGCAAAATTTTCGAGTCATATTTTTGATGGCTTTCTCATTTTTTATGGCAGCACTTTGTGGATATGCATCTGGATTAACAGGAATTATTGCTTCCCAATCTTTATCTTCTATTTACAGTGAAAGTACAAGTATCATTACTGGTATTAGTGGCATTACAAATGATGTCGCATGGGTAACTTCTGTCATCATTTTGCACTACTAGGACTTTTCTTTATTGGTACTTTTTATCGAGGTTTTGCAGCAGATGTTTGGTTTATTTTGGCTGGTTCTGAAGCAGTAATTATCGTAATTGTAGGGCTAATTGCAGTTATTATTTGGGGAACATCTGGTTTAAAAGCTGCGGTTTTAGGGGCTTGGGGTGCCGCTGGAGCGGGACTTTGGTCTTTGGTTGGGGTTATTACTATCGCTTTAGTCGTATTTTGGTCTGCATCGGAATCTATTTTTGAAAAAATACTAAAAGTTGCAGCTTGGATTTTAGGTTTATCAACATCAATATTTATTTTTAGTGCTGTATTTCAAGTATCTAACATTGCTTTTTCATTAACTATAACCTTAGCTATTATTGTTAGTTTATTAGGCATTTACACCGGAATAAAAGCTTTAGCTGAAGATGAAAAATATCGTTTAATTCGCACTGTCGCTATTGTGATTTCTACTATTGGTGGAACAAATTTTTGCAATGCTAATTTAACTGATGCTAATTTATCTCATGCAATTTTAAAAAATACTAATTTTACAAATGCTATTTTAATTCGCACTAACTTTCATTTGGCAAAACAACTGGAATTATCTAGAGTTAGAAACACAATTTTAAATAATTCTCAAGTAAGAAATTTAGTTGTTAGTAAAAAAGCTGCCAATAAATCATATCAAAATTGTAACCTCCAAGGCGCAAATCTTGCAAATGCAAACCTTAATGATATAAATTTCACCGAAGCAGATATTAGCTTAGCTACTTTTGCAAATGCTTGGTTAGAAAGAGCAAATTTAACAAAAGCTCAAGCATTAAATACTAATTTTCAACAAGCAAAATTAACCGCTGCTTGTTTGGAAGGTTGGAATATTGATAGCACTACCCAATTAGAAAAAACAATTTGTGATTATATATTTTTGCTGAATAATCATAAAGAACGTCGCCCAAGTAGTGGAGAATTCGCATTAGGTGAATTTGCTAAATTATTTAAAATAGTATTAAATACTGTCGATTT
Organism: Richelia sp. SL_2_1; assembly: GCA_012033205.1. GTDB lineage: Bacteria > Cyanobacteriota > Cyanobacteriia > Cyanobacteriales > Nostocaceae > Rivularia. The sequence continues at coordinate 10,757 of JAAUSO010000036.1, forward strand.
AATTTTTCGTAACGGTTTAGATTTACAAGCTTTATCTACTGCTTTAATAAAAGTTAGGGAAGAAAATCCAGATACAGAAATTGCAATTCAAAGTATTGAAAATAAAGGAGATGGTGTTGTTGTTGTTCGAGTAGAAGTACCCGAACATACTAATAAACAAAAAATTCATGCTGCATTTACTCAAAGTTATGAATTAGCATTACAAAGTTTAGAAGCAAGATATCAAGCAGAATTAGAAAGTAAAGAGGAACAAATCGCACTTTATCGTCAACATCAAACAGATTTAAGAAATTTAATGCAAATAGCTACTCCTAATAACGAAAAACAAGAAAAAGTAGTTATTCTCAACTTAAATGAAGGTGATTTAAATAGCGGTTTTACCGTAACATTGCGGATTGCTAAACAAGGAAATCATCCTTATTTTGAATCCAAAGGTAAATTACCACCCGCACCAAAATTAAAAGAATATTATCATCAATGGCGAATAGTTTACCGTCAAAGCTTAGGAATCAATTTTCGTTTAGATATCCCCGATACACAGATAACTAATATTAGTCGATGCGATTATTTTTATGAATGTTCTCTATTCGCGGACAAATTGCGAGAAAATATTAATTATTGGCTTAATTCCGATATATTTCGACCAATAAAAGAACAACTACTTGAACAGTTAAATCCTACCGACTCGATTAGAATGATTCTGCAAACAGAAGATATTCAAGTGCGAAAATTACCCCTTCAATTGTGGAATTTTTTTGATAGATATCCCAAGGCTGAAATTGCTTTAAGCACTCCTACTTATCAAAGTAAAGAAAAAGTGATATCTACTCGAGGTAAAGTTAGAATTCTGGCAATTTTAGGTAACAGTTGCGGAATTGATATTCAAAAAGATCGAGAATTATTAGAAAGTTTACCAAATGCAGAGGTTACTTTTTTAGTGGAGCCTCAAAGACAACAGTTAAATGATCAACTTTGGACACAATGTTGGAATATTCTGTTTTTTGCGGGGCATAGTTTTACTGGATTAAAAAACCACAGAAACTCTGAGTACACGGAGGAAAGAGATATAGAAAGGAAGTTAGAAGAAGAAGGGTATTTTTATCTTAATAAGTCTGATATTTTAACTATTTCGGAGTTGAAGTATGCTTTGAAAAAAGCTATTGAAAAAGGTTTGGCTTTAGGGATATTTAATTCTTGTGATGGTTTGGGATTAGCTACGAGTTTAGCTGATTTACAGCTTCCGCAAATGATAGTTATGCGTGAGCCTCTACCGGATAAAGTCGCGCAAGAGTTTCTGAAAAATTTTTTACAAGAATATTCTCATGGGAAAACATTATATCAATCGGTAAGAGCCGGTAGAGAGAAGTTACAGGGTTTGGAAAATGAATTTCCTTGTGCTACTTGGTTACCAGTTATTTGTCAGAATCCGGGGGAAATTCCACCTTTATGGTGATAATTTTCTTTAATTTTGAGCAACCCAATTTTCTAAATAAATTTCTTCAATCCGAGCCATATCCGAATCATTAGAAACCAAAATCAACCCACGTGTAATAGCAGTGGCAGCAATTAAAACATCAGCATCTTGAATTGCTCTACCTTTGTTCTTTAAATTAGCATGAATTCTACAAGCGGTTTCGATAATTTCTATATCTAAATATAAAATAGGATATATTCGGAACAATGAGTTGAAATCGGCTAACTGTCTTGTAGCATTTAAAGCTAAAAGACCTCTGTTAATCTCGTAATAAGTTATACAGCTTACAAATACTTTTTTTCCTAAACGACGTACCTCTTCTAATTTCCGATTTACCCCTAAATTTCTTTTTTTCAGTATGTAACTGACAATATTAGTATCTAATAAATAATCAACCACTACTATCTACCTTCCACAGCTTCATCAAAGATTGCAATTTCTTCTGGTGTTAAATCGTTTAACGTGCCTGAAACTGCTTCGACTACAAGAATGCTGTCAATTCTTTTTGTTAAATCATCATTTTTAATTGCCCTAAATTCTTCAGAGGAAAATTCTCCAAATAAATCTACTAACATTTCTACCATTTCTGCTTTGTTCAATTTTACTTGATAGAGGCTATTCTCTTGAATTAGTTTTTCTACTATCGGTAAAATTCGATTTTCAAGTTCGGGATTTTGGCTTTTAACTTCTTGCATAATTAACTCCTATTCTTTTTCATTTTCTAAAATATCTATTTATTTAATTTAACATAGTGTCCTTTCACCTTGCCTCCTCTCACCCAGTTATAAAACTATTCCCCCCAACCCCCCAACCCTACCTAAACGATTAATGAAAGCACAAGTAATTACTATTAGTAAACAAAAAAGGCGGACTTATTTAGCCCACCTCAAAAAAGAATTATTTAATTATTCAACTTACAAATTAACCCAAAACTTTCTTTGCAGTTGCTACGACATTATCAACGTTGAAACCGAATTTATCCAGACAAACGGCACCAGGAGCGGAAGCACCAAATCTATCGATGCCTACCGTCGCACCATGCATACCAACGTATTTGTGCCAGCCAAAACTAGCAGCAGCTTCTACCGATACACGCTTGCTGACAGATGCGGGTAAAACTGATTCTTTGTAAGATTGATCTTGCTCTTCAAATAATTCCCAAGAAGGCATAGAAACTACGCGGACTTTCTTACCTTCAGCAGAAAGTTTTTCAGCAGCACCAACACACAGCTGTACTTCCGAACCAGTACCCATCAAAATGATATCTGGAGTTCCATCACAATCTACTAAGATATAAGCACCTTTGGTAGCTTTTTCGATAGAAGTACCATTCAAATTGGGTACATTTTGACGAGTGAACGCTAATAAGGTTGGGTCTTTTTTCTTAGCTCTCTCAATAGCTACTTTGTAAGCCCCAGAAACTTCATTTCCATCTGCGGGACGAATTACTGTTAAGTTAGGAATAGCTCTTAATGAAGCCAAAGTTTCAATTGGTTGGTGTGTGGGACCATCTTCACCTTGTCCGATGGAATCGTGAGTCATTACCCAAATCGATCCAGCGTGAGACAGCGCAGATAAACGGATCGCAGCACGCATATAGTCGGTGAAAATTAAGAAGGTAGCACCATAAGGAATTAATCCCGAATCGTGCAGCGCAATTCCGTTACAAATCGCACCCATACCATGTTCGCGTACACCGAAGTGGACGTTACGATTTTGGTATTGTCCTTTTTGAAATTCCCCTTCTCCCTTAATTTCAGTTAAGTTAGAGTGAGTTAAGTCAGCCGAACCACCGATTAACTCCGGTAATACTGATGCTAATTTATTCAAACAACCTTCAGAGTATTTACGAGTTGCTAAACCTTTGTCTTCGGGGGTGAATGTAGGTAATACTTTATCCCAACCATCGGGAAGAGTACCGTTCAAATAACGCTCAAATTCTGCCGCTTCTTGAGCATATTTTGATTTATAGTTAGCAAAAGTCTTGTTCCACTCATCTTCATAAGCAGCACCACGCTCTACAGCTTTACGCATATGGTTGAGAGCATCTTCTGGTACTTCAAAAGGTTCGTGTTGCCAACCCAAGTTTTCGCGGGTAAGTTTGATTTCATCAGCACCAAGAGCAGCACCGTGAATACCTGCGGTATTTTGCTTGTTGGGCGCACCGTAACCGATGGTGGTTGTCACCTTAATCATGGTGGGCTTATCGGTGACAGATTTAGCTTCTTCAATCGCTTTCGCAATTGCGTCTAAATCGTTATTACCATCCTTAACGTGTAAAACGTGCCAGCCATAAGCTTCAAAGCGCTTGGAAACATCTTCAGTGAATGCTACGTCGGTGGAACCATCGATGGAGATGTGGTTGTCGTCGTACAGCGCGATTAGTTTACCTAAACCTTGGTGTCCGGCAAAAGAACAAGCTTCTCCAGATACCCCTTCCATGTTACAACCGTCACCCACAATTACGTAGGTGTAGTGATCAACAATTTTAGCATCGGGTTTGTTGTATTTTGCAGCAAGATGTGCTTCTGCCATTGCCAAACCTACACCATTAGCAATTCCCTGACCCAAAGGTCCGGTAGTCACTTCTACCCCTGCTGTCATGAAGTTTTCGGGGTGTCCGGGAGTATTGGATTCCCACTGACGGAAATTTTTGATATCTTCTATGGTGACACTATCGAAGCCCGCTAAATAAAGCAGAGCATACTGCAACATAGAACCATGACCGGCGGATAAAACAAAGCGATCGCGATTGAACCATTTGGGATTTTTGGGGTTAAAGCGCATAAATTGGTCCCATAGCACGAACGCCATTGGCGCAGCGCCCATAGGTAATCCGGGGTGACCGGATTTGGCTTTTTCCACGGCATCAACTGCTAAAAAGCGAATTGAGTTAATACAAAGTTGTTCGAGGGTTTGGGTTTGGGTTGCAACAGCCATAATACGATTGTTTTTAACGACGTTAGGTTTCTGTTAATAGCTCTGTGTGTAGCTTGCTTCGGGTCATTTTTAAATTTTCCCAGCAGAGCTATATTCTTATCATCCCACTACTCCCTGTTGACAGACAAGAAGTAGGTAAACAAGAATTTAGGATGGGACTTGGGTTTAATTGTATAGAGGATTGCTACAGTTATTCCGTTTTTAATTAAACTAATTTGTCCAGCAAGGTGTATCTGCACCCTGCTGAAACCTCTACAAACAAGTGTTAAAGATGAAAAATGAAGAATAAATTTTTAGTTCGTACTTCATACTTCATGCTTCCTTTCTCAGACGTACTTCTTAAAAGCCAGAGTGACATTGTGACCACCAAAACCAAAGGAATTAGATAGCGCAACCTCAATATCTTGGGCGCGACTTTCATTGGCGACATAATCCAAATCGCATTCTGGATCTGGATTGTCCAAATTGATTGTGGGTGGAATGCGATGATTGGCGATCGCCAATACTGTTGCGACACCTTCAATACCTCCAGAACCGCCCAAAAGATGACCAGTCATGGATTTGGTAGAACTAATTGCTATTTTATAAGCGTGTTCTCCCAGGGCTTTTTTCATGGCAGCAGTTTCGGTGGGGTCGTTAATAGGAGTGCTGGTACCGTGAGCATTGATGTAAGTTACTTGTTCAGCAGTAATTCCGCCATCTTTGAGGGCTAGCTCGATGGCTCTTGCAGCTCCGATTCCACCAGGGACTGGTGAAGTCATATGATAAGCGTCACAAGTCATACCATAGCCAATCATTTCGGCGTAAATTTTCGCCCCACGACTTAAAGCGTGTTCGAGTTCTTCCAAAATCAAAATTCCGGCACCTTCACCCATGACAAACCCATCACGGTCTTTGTCAAAAGGACGACTGGCTTTTTTGGGGTCGTGATTGCGTGTAGAAAGGGTTCTGGCAGCAGCAAATCCAGCAATTGATAAAGGTGTAATTGCGGATTCACATCCACCACAAATCATTGCTTGAGCATATCCATCTTGAATGATCCGAAAAGCATCACCGATAGCATTAGAACCTGCGGCACAGGCTGTTACCGGACAAGAATTTGGTCCTTTAGCACCAAGATGAATTGCTGTTAAGCCAGCAGCCATATTAGCAATCATCATCGGTACCATAAAAGGACTACAGCGCTCCGGACCGCGATTCAGATAGATACTTTGCTGCTCTTCCATGACCTTGATACCGCCAATGCCAGAACCAAGCATAATCCCTACTTGTTCGGCATTCAGGTCATTAATAACTAATTGGGCATCAGCAAGAGCTTGTTTTGATGCCGAAACTCCGAGTTGAGCAAAGCGAGCCATACGCTTAGCTTCTTTTCGATCCATATAATCATGTGGATCGAAATCTTTACTTCACCAGCGATGCGGCAATCATGGTTTGAGGCATCAAATAAAGTAATTTCATCAATACCATTACGACCACTCGCCAATCCTTCCCAATATTGCTCTGGTGTGTTACCAATCGGTGTAATCGCACCAATACCAGTTACAACAACGCGCTTACGTTTAAATTCTGTCATGATGATATTTATGGTGGCTCAACAAGCGCCGCAGTTCAACAACTAAAAAATTATTAATTGGAAATTAGGAACTAAGGAGAAGAGAATTTTAATAGTTAGCATGACTAAAAAGTTTTGCTCGGTTTTTTTGACTAACCTTTTTCTATTAACTTGTCACCGTACCTTGTCCCCAATTTCCAATTATTTATCCTTTGTGCTAGGCGGATGCGGCGACTTTATTGCTAATGTAGTCAACCGCCTCTTGAACTGTAGTAATTTTTTCGGCAGCTTCGTCGGGAATTTCAATATCAAATTCCTCTTCTAAAGCCATTACTAATTCCACCGTGTCCAAAGAATCTGCTCCTAAGTCATTAGCAAAATTAGCATTTGGGGTGATTTTCTCATCCTCAACTCCTAACTGTTCGGCAACAATTTCCTTGACTTTTTCAAAAATGGACGCTTGACTCATAGATTCTAATACCTCTAAGGGTTGCTATATTCTGCTCTTGATGGATATCACCTTTTGAGCATATACATCTTATCGGAAAGCGCGTTCGGATACACGATATATATGTTTGGGGGACAGCAATTGTTACTAAGTTTATTCCTTTATTTCTCATTGATGTTGCTTGACATAGTTCATACCACTAACCCACGCACTTCGACTTCGGATAAAACAGTAATGGAGGAGTAGTCCACAAAGGGAACTTTGCCTGGATTTTATGCAATTTACTACTCCCTACTCCCTGACCCCACGATTACTAGTAAGCATCATCAACTATAAAGGATAAAGAACTTGATAATACAAGCGCCCATATAGAGTACGGTTAACTTTGTACTCCATACTTAGAACTGCCTCTGGTGTTGGAAAGTTTGACGAAGAACATCTTCCCCCAAGACTTCCAAGACCTCAACTTTCCCTTTTCCAATTAATCAAATTGTATTCTATTCCAAATGCTTAAATACGCTTATTTTCCAGGTTGTGTTGCTCAAGGTGCCTGCCGAGAGCTACATTCTTCTACTGTCGCTCTTTCCAAAGCTTTAGATATTGAACTGATTGAACTCAAAAAAGCAGCTTGTTGCGGTTCTGGTACTTTCAAGGAAGATTCCCAACTATTAGAAGATACAGTCAATGCCCGTAATATTTCTTTAGCGGAAGAGTTGAATCTACCTCTATTAACTCATTGCAGTACTTGCCAAGGTGTTATCGGTCATGTAGATGAACGTCTCAAAGCTTGCACAGAAAATAATCCGGCTTACTTAAATAAAGTTAACAGTTTGTTGCAAAAAGAAAGCTGTTCACCTTATCGCGGAACTACCGAAGTCAAGCATATTCTTTATGCTTTAGTCAAGGATTATGGTTTAGAAGAAATCGAAAAACGGGTGACAAAAAAGCTAACTAATCTCAAATGTGCGGCTTTTTATGGTTGCTATTTACTACGCGCTCAAAATGTCCCTGAAGATGATCCTTTCAAACCAGAAGCGATGGAAAATGTTTTCCGCATGGTGGGAGCAACTCCGATTCATTACCGAGGTCGTACTCAATGTTGCGGATGGCCACTTTCTAGTTATGCTACCACCCAATCTTTCCAAATGGCGGGTAAACATATCCAAGAAGCCATAGAAGCCGGTGCTGATTGTATGGTTACTCCTTGTCCTTTGTGTCATCTCAATTTAGATTCTCGTCAGCCAGAAGTTGAAAAAGTCATCGGACATAAGTTGGGTTTACCAGTGCTACATTTACCGCAATTAATCGCTTTAGCTCTCGGTGTTAGTCCCCAAGAACTTGGTTTACAAAGACATATTGTTTCTACTAAACCAATTTTAGAAAAATTAGGATTTTGACTGAAAATCAAATGATTTAAGTTTGATTCAATTCACCGGAATGCACCAATTTTAATCACCGGAGGACGATTAGAAGTCGGGTTTTTATGTTTAATACCTGTTAGAAAAGACAATCCTCCTAAAAACCCGACTTCTTATCCAAAATTAGAAGTCGGGTTTTTATGTTTAATACCGAACATATTTATGACTCGCGAATAGAGAGCAAAAAAGAGTTAAAAAAATAAAACAACAAAATAAAACAACAAAATAAAACAACAAATTATTGAAATTTCCGCTGCAATTGTCTGATGTATTGATAGATTTCCGGTAATTTTTGAATAATTGCGGAGGATTTTAAATATATCTTGTAAGGTATGGCTGGATTCCCAGAGACAATTTCTCCTGGTGGGACATTACTATGAACTCCGGATTTTGCGGATACAATGGCACCATCACCGATTTTGACTTGATTGGCAATTCCTGATTGTCCTGCTAGAATTACCCGATTACCTATTTTAACTCCTCCAGCTGTTGCTGATTGTCCTGCAATCGCGCAGCCAAAACCCACTTGAGTACCGTGTCCTATTTGTACTAAATTATCAATAACTGTATTACTGCCGATACGTGTTTCTCCGACTGCGGGACGATCAATTGCACTATTACAACCAATTTCGACTTTATCTTCTATTACGGTACACCCAGATTGCTGCATTTTGAACCAGCCTTCTTTTGTGGGAACAAAACCGAAACCTTCAGCACCGATAACTGTTCCACTGTGGATGACGCAATCTTTACCAATGCGAGAACGTTCGTGGATGGTACAGTTAGCGTGTAAAATAGTGCGATCGCCAATTGTCACATTTGGATAAATCACGACATGAGGATGGATACAAACATTGTCGCCAATTTCTACACCTTGTTCAATTACTACATAGGCTCCAATATAAACTTCGCTGCCAATTTTTGCGGATTCGTGAATTACGGCAGTAGGATGAATGGATGGAGCGGGATGCCAAGGTTGATAAAATAAGTTGATTGTTTGAGCAAATAAAAGTCGTGGTTCTTTGGCTGCTATCCAAGCGATTTGCTTTTCTTGTGCTTGAATAAGCAGTGATTCGTCGTTAGGTAAAATCAAAGCATTGGCAGTTGTTTTATCTAGCAAATGGACAAATTTTTGTCCTTCTATATAGCTAATACTGCCTGTTGTCGCTTCGTCAACGGCTGCCAATGTAGTAATTTCTGGATCGAGATTTGGCAAGTTAGCTAGACTAGATAAGGTGGCATTTTCACCCAGTTTTTGAACTATTTCGCTGAATTTCATTTTGACAATTTGAATGATAATTATTTACAAAGGTTTTTTATTTAATTTGTCGTTATTGATCTAAATTTGATTCTAAATGCATTGAATTGTTTACAAAAGAAAATTAAGTCCATAGATTGTTTCTATTAACGTTTTTACTCTAACAACTGCTTTTTGATATTTAAAACTCATTAATATTATCTAATAACAAGTTGAAATTAATCCAATTACATATAATTTTAATTATTAATTATATAGATTAAGTAACAAAAATTTTAACCACCCATCGAGTATTTTTCATTTATTCTGACGGGTTAATTTATCCTCGAAACCATGTAGAGACGCGAAATTTCGCGTCTCTACAACTTACTAGTAGTCAGATTTTACCAGAAATCTTGTAGAGACGTTATATATAACGTCTCTACATTACGTCGGTAGACAAACAAAACTAATCAAAATTAATGAAATGAACTACTAGTGTAATCTATATCTGATGCTTTTTTATATCCATTTATATTTATCGTTTAAGCAGTAAATAGTATAAAGTTCCGTTACCACCTGTAACCCCAGCCCTGTCACCTGCGACTTTTCCAGTACCCATGAAGTAATCGACTCTTCCAGGTGTTTTAATCGCGCTACCTGTATCTTGGTCAAGTACAAATCTACTGACTCTACGATACTCTAGATCTCCGCCGTTTCCGACATAAGGAAAACTTGTGTTAACTAACGCTAATGCACCCGGAGGCATCAAAGACTTATCTGTAGCAATGGAACGTTCGGGAGTGACTGGTACTCCTATGCTACCAGTAGCTGGTGTATTGCCTTTATCTCTAAAGAAAACAAAACGTTCCCAACGAGGCAGATAATCATCCATAGCGCTGGGATTTCCCTCAAAGAAGTTAATAATACCAGGCATTGTCGCTTGTTTCTGGGTAATTTTTCCATCCTTGAGCAACTCTTTACCGATACTCGTCCAAGGATAATCGGTACCATTAGCATAACCAACACCTGTAACGGTACCATCGGTTAACTTAAGTTTAGCGGAACCTTGGATATGAACTAAGTATGCATCAAAGCGATCGCGAAACCAAAATAGTTCTAAACCACTCAAGGGGCTATCCTTACCTAATAAACCATCTTTGCCTTCGAGTTCGATTCTTTTGGGGTGGGGTTTTTCCCATTGCTCAAAATTGGATGGTAATCCATAAATGGGATATTTATATTCTGAGGTAGGAACGCGACTTGCTTCGTAAATCGGCTCATAATATGCAGTAAATTTAACAGTACCCTTGCCGTCGTTACCAACTGACTGGTAAAACGTAAACTCGCGTCGAACCGCAGCTTGTAATTCTGCTGGGGATTTGGATGTGAGTACCAATTGACGAAAACGTAACAAACTACGACGCACGCGGTCTAAGGTAATTTCCTTGATGGGATAATTTTGGTAAATTCTGGCAGCGCTAGGATTTTGCAAATAACGTAAACTATGGTCAATTGACTCAATTAACGCTTGACTATCGCCACGTTTACCTTTCTCTTTACCACCCCAAAATAGTTGGTCATCCCAACCCAAACAAGCCTTTGTGGGTGTACAGTTATTGGACAAACCAATTGGTTTTAGAACTGGGGTTGCCGGTGTAATGCTTGGTTGTGGTTGCGGTACTGTTGGAGGAATAGTTGGGATAATGACTGGCTGCGCTACTCTCAAGGGAGTAGTTGGTAAGGGCGGCATTGTCATTATACGCACCTGAGCGACAACTGAACGCACCGGGCTAACAAAGGCAATTCCCAGGCTCAAGGAAAACAAAGCAAGGGTTTTTTTCATGATTTATGTAAATCTTTCAACACTAGAACTAAAAATTGGTTCAACTCGAATTGCAACAACCCGAGATGGACGAAGTACCATATACTCGCCGGAAATATTCTTGATTGGTACGTTAATAAAGTCATCAGAAGCAGCTTTGGGCATAAGTTCGCCACTGTACCACTTTTGAAACTCTTGAATGGTCGGAAAACGCACTTCTTCTCGGTGTCCACTTTCCATTAATATATATACTGCGTATTCGCTAGCACTTCTAGGCATAACTTTTGAATCCTTTGAGACACATCACCACATTGTTAACCCAACTATTGCCCTAATGGAAAGGGAAAAAAGTCGGATATCAAAAAATACCATTGCATTTTCTTTAAAGAGGGATGTTGAAATGTCGCAATCTCAATTTGTTCTTAATAATTATTATTTTTGTCATATTTTTGACTAAAAACATGAAAATTACGAATTATCTCGGATTCATCTAGCCGCAGCATTTTGAGTTAATCTTTCCCCAATGACGCAAAATTACTGGAAAACTGTTCCCAAAAGGCTGTAATTCAATATGTCTTGCCAAATATTTCAAAAATTATACGACTTGAAAGTGACAGTAATATGTATAATTGTGATCAATCCGGGGGTTTGTATTCGATCATACTGAATCGCTGATGACGAATATGAATTTATTGTGGTTCTTGTAGTCTTTGATTTGAGGACTTTACCCAGAGCGTTTTCTCAAACTAGCCCTTATCGTTTCTAACCTCAAAAACAATCGATTACTTTTGATTTTGATCTTATCGGTAAATACTTAGACTGTTTTTTTTGTAATACTTGTAACGTAAACAAAGCATAAGTATAAGACTGAGGAATAGAATTAAGTAAAATTACTAAGGACAATAGGATGTTTATCGTGATATTTAAAAGCGGTAATCTAATCTTTTAGTAATTGGAGCGAAAATTTTCTTAAAACTTAACTAGTGAAATTATCAAAGTAAAATATATCCAGCAATTAGCATAAACAAAGCTATTTTGCAGTCAAATATATCGCAAATTATCGTAAAACTTGAATCTAGATTGACATAAATTTCCTACTTTCTATTGAAAAAAAGAAAATATGTACAAAGGTAGATGCGAAGTCTACCCATCAGTAACATATCATACGATTGAAATTGCATATACTATTCGTTAGAGTTACTAAAATTTACCGCCTTGGGTAGATGCGGTGATGAAATAATCCATGTATGACGTTAACCACTTACAGCAAAACAATTCGGGTAAAAATATAGTGCATTCACAATTAATAAAATTTGCACGCTTATTAGTATCGCTGATCGTTATTGCAATCTTCTTATTAACAGGGTGGTTGCTTATTCGCGATGAAAAATTGATATTTTCTGATTCTGTTTTGATGATTGCTTATGAAAGTTTAGTGGCGATTGGGATTTTGCAATATTGATTTGGAAGGGTACGAAAATCATCGAAAGCACTTGCAATCAGCGTGATAAGGCAATAAATGCCCTCAAAGAAAATGAGGCAAAATTGAGAAGTTTTTTAGATACAAACTTTATTGGCATTGTAGAAGTAAATGCCGACGGTAATATTTATGTGGCAAACGATGAATTTCTGCGGATAACAGGCTATAGCTATTCCTGTTTACAAAATGGTAGTTTGAATTGGTTTAATATTACTCCATCAGAATATTTAGATATAGATAAACAACACTTTTCTCAAGCTAAGGCTTTTGGTAGTTGCACTTCTTACGAGAAAGAATTGATTTGCGCTTCGGGTAAGACAGTTAAAGTGAAAGTCGGTTGCACTTCCCCAACAGAAAAAAATCAACCAGATAAATATATTATTAATCTCAGTGAATGTAAAAATCTAGAATTAGAAAACAACTTTAGCATTAGACAGCATTGGTTGGAACATTTACTTAATATGATGCCAGCACCGCTGTTATTAATTGAACCGGGAACAGCAAGGGTAACTTTTGCAAATAAAGCAGCTAATGAGATGGCTAATGGTAATTTTCCTTTAGCACAATCTCAAGAAGAATATGGTAAATTATACCGTTTTACCAACGAGTCGGGACAAATTCTTCTCAATGAACTTATACCCTTAATACGGGTTGCTTTAGGGGAAAGGCTTGAAGGAGTCGAGGTTAATTGGTATGAAGGAGATAAAATTCATCCAATACGGGTATTTGCAGATACTTTACCTCCAATGTATGGTTATCCGGCTACTTGTGTGGCTTTATTGCAAGATACTACTAAACTTAAGCAGTTGGAAACATCTTTAAACTTAGGTCAGGATAGACTTGATTTGTTATTTGAGACAACTAGCGATTTAGTATTCTCCGAACAGCCAGAGAAATTAATTGAAATTTTGTATAGTGAAATTACTCAGAGAACAAATATAGATTGTTATTTATATTATGTGATTGATAAAAATGCTCAAAAAATCCAGTTAACTTCCTATTGCGGGATTAGTTGTTCTCAAGCCAAAGATTTAGAATGGCAAGAATTTGGTCAAGGAATCTGCGGTACTGTAGCGATGAAGCGTACTCCCATTAAATTAGAAAATGTCGGGCAATCCAACGAGCCGAATACAGAATCTATTCGGAACTTAGGGATGAATGCTTATTATAGCTGTCCGTTGATAGCTCAAGGGGAGCTTTTAGGTATAATTAGCTTTGGTAGCCGGACTATTGCGGACTTCAGTAGTTATGAAATCGGTATCATGCAGGCTATCTGTAACCAAATAGCCATGAATATTCAACAAGCTAACTTAATGAATTCCCTACAGCAAGCCAATCGCATCAAAGATGAATTTTTGGGTATTTTATCTCACGAATTGCGATCGCCATTAAATAGTATTTTAGGATGGGCGCAGTATTTACGGGTTCGCAAGCTTGACGAATCCACCACATCCAAAGCTTTGGAATCCATAGAGCGTAATAGTAGAGAGCTTCATCATCTAATCGAAGAATTATTAGATATGTCGCGAACAATTCAAGGTAAAATGCAACTTAGTATTGGTCATTGTAATTTAGTTTCAATTATTGTCGCAGTCATTGAAAGTTTGCGATCGGCAAGTGCTGCGAAGCAAATAGAAATCAAATTATCAGTTCGTAAAGGTTTTGGAATGGATGAACATATTAAGAATGCGAACAATGCGGCATTTACAGACGATGAAGAATCTTTAATTGAATTTGCATCTTTAAATAAAATTTCTGCTGCCCATGAAGCTCTACTGGAAAATAAAAATTTCTTAGTTGCTGGTGACACTCAGCGTTTAAGGCAAGTGATATGGAATTTACTTTCCAATGCAATTAAGTTTACTTCTTGTGGCGGCTGTGTAGAAGTAAAATTATTAGAAGAAAATACCCAGGAAAATTCATTATCATATGCGGTAATTCAAGTCAGCGATACAGGAATCGGCATAAGTTCTGAGTTTCTTCCCTATGTTTTTGACCGTTTTCGTCAAGGTGATAGTTCCAACGCTAGAGCCTATAATGGCTTAGGTTTAGGATTAGCTATTGTACGTCACATAGTCGAATTGCACGGCGGTAATATTTCCGTAGAAAGTCCCGGAGAAGGCAAAGGTTCTACTTTTACAGTCAAATTACCACTTATTCAATCAACTGAATTACTATCAGTTAAAAAAAACCCTAAAGCTCAATTTTTAACAATTAATTAGTAATTATTAACTAGTTATTAATATTATTTAGTTAGTTATTAATATTAGTTATTTAGCTATTTAGTTATTTAGTTAGTTATTCCCGATCACAGACTATTTAATTAACAAAAAGATTACGGCAGAGAAATATAAAAGAGAAGTATAGAAGAGAAGTATAAAAAAATTTCTAACCCGTTGCTTGAAGAAACTGGTTTATTGTAGTGCGATCGCCATGTTATTAAATAAATAACTAAATAAACAAATAAATAAATAAATAAATAAATTTCAACTAGACAACGCTCGCCAAGTTCTAGAACCAACAATACCATCTGCGATTAAACCCCGGCGGCTTTGAAAAGCTTTAACCGTGACTTCTGTTAAAACACCAAAATCACCATCAATACCAATCGGGTAGCCCTTGGAAACTAGAAGCTGTTGTAAAATTCTCACGGAATTACCTCTGTCACCGAAACGTAGAGTAGGTAATCTATTCATAGCAGTTGTTTGCAATCTCATGGGTAGTTTTCGATCAATTTTTTCTTCTATAATAAATCTTTAGTTAAACCTTATCTGGATATTCAAGCAATTGCCTCTGTATGGGAATAGCTTTTATAATTACCTAAATTTACTTCAATTTACTGTAATAATTTACTGATATTATCCTATTTGAGAAAAAAACCACAGACAAAAAATTATCTGTGGTTATAGTTCATCCTCCATGAACTACGATTTCCTATCTACAGCCTAATCCAGGAGAATAGGAGTTGATAGTACCCGTTGGGGGGAAATGGAGGGGATGGGGTATAACTGCTGATTATTTACCATCTCCAATTACCAATTACCAATTACCAATTACCCATTACCAATTAACCAATACCTTCAATTACGGGATGGAAGAAGAAAGCAAATCCAATTACAGCGTAAGTTGCTAACAGTAAAGTTCCTTCTAACCAGTTTGATTTGCCATCAGAAGTAATACTGTTTGCAATTAATACAGAAGCAGCGACAGCGACTAGTTCAAAAGGATGGAAATCTAAATCCATTGGTTGTCCTAAAAATTTTCCAATTATTACTAAGACAGGAGCAACAAATAAGGCGATTTGCATACTCGAACCAACGGCTACAGAAAGGGAAAGATCCATCTTATTTTTCATGGCTACAGTAACAGCCGTGGTGTGTTCTGCGGCGTTACCGATGATGGGTACTATAATTACACCTGTAAATAGTGCTGTCAAACCCAATTGAGATGTAGCTGTTTCTAAAGAATCAACTAATAATTCCGATTCAAAAGCTACCGCTACTGTAGATAGAAGTAATACCCCAATCCATAGCACAAGATTGGGTTTATGTTCAGGGGTTGTTATCGCTTCTGTTTCTGCTACACCCACATCATATAGATAGGAGTGAGTTTTCATCGAGAATAATAAAGTCAAAAGGTAAACTACTATCAATACCACAGCTACAGCAAGAGAAAGGTTTTGCAAAGTTGTTTCGCTAATTCCTTCTGAGGTGTAGTTCACCGCTGTGGGGATTAAAATCGCAATCACTGCTAAATTCATCGCCGCTGCGTTCATCCGGGCTATTAATGATTGAAATTTTTGTTCTTGGTGACGAATTCCACCCAAAAGCATCGCAAGTCCCATGACTAAAAGTAAATTACCAATAATCGAACCTGTAATACTGGCTTTGACGACGTTGACATAACCAGCCCTCAAAGCGATGATTGCAATAATCAATTCTGTAGCATTACCAAAAGTGGCATTTAACAGCCCTCCAAGGTTAGGTCCTACTACTACTGCAATTTCTTCGGTGGCTGTACCCATCCAAGCCGCTAAGGGGATTATTGCCAATCCTGACAAAATGAATATGATTAAATCTTCCCATCCAAGATAGTTTGCGACTACAGAAACGGGAATAAAAGCTAGCAGAATCAAAAACAGAATTTTTTTCCAGACATTTGTCACCTGAAGTTGACGTGGGTTGTTGACCGTAAGTCTTGCATTATAAGAGTGTTATCTGAAGAAACAGTAAATAATTATTTTACAAATTGATAATAATCTTCTTCATTATTAATGTTCATTGCAGTAATACTTAATATTACTCAAATATATGAAGACGGGGCTTGAGATTCCAAAATAGTCTGAAGCCGATGTTTAAAGGCTTCCGAGATTTTACTGTTTTGATTTTTTCTCCGGATATATAAAATAAGATTACGTTTTACATAGTATCAGCAATCTTTCTTTGCAAAAATTCCAAAAATCAGATAATATTTTAAACTAAAAATGAGTTTTAATGTATTAAGAGAGGATTAAAATTTTTCCTCAGACCACCGGGGAAAAATTTTGCTTTTCATGGCTGATTTTTTTCTTACAGTTTGTCAAAGCAATACTTGATAAATGGCTGAGTGGCATTTACTATAAGCGGGAATGCAAATGCCAATTCTACAGCGCTTAAACAAATTCAAGTTAAATTATTCGTGTAAAACTTTGTGTAAAATTTTCATCTACAATTTCTGAGAACACCGTTCTGTAAGAAAACGATATTAGACTGTGTTCTGCTCGAACCGCAAGTTTATCTCAATAAGGAATAACTCTACATGACTTCTACTGCTGAGTTACCAACTTCTGTTGGTGCAAACTTGATTCAAAATGAAAATACTGATGCTCCTAAAGGCGATCCATTGAAAACGGCTACAGGGGTTTATATTACAGTACACGGTCATTTCTATCAGCCACCAAGAGAAAACCCTTATTTAAACGCCATTGAGCGGCAACCGGGTGCTGCACCGTTTCACAATTGGAACGAACGGATTCATCACGAATGTTATCGTCCAAATGCCTTTGCCAGAATTTTAAATGAGCATGGTGAAGTTACGGGGATCGTAAATAATTTCGAGTATATGAGCTTCAATATCGGCCCAACCTTGATGTCATGGTTGCAAAACTACGATATTGACGTATATCAGCGAATTATCGACGCAGATCGCAAAAGTAACGAGCATCTCAACGGTCATGGTAACGCGATCGCGCAAGTATATAATCACATTATTATGCCGTTGGCTAGCGAACGCGATAAATATTCACAAATTCGTTGGGGTAAAGCAGATTTCCGTTTTCGTTTTGGACGCTCCCCCGAAGGAATGTGGTTGGCTGAAGCTGCTGTCGATTATGCAACGCTAGAAGCTTTAGTTGCTGAAGGTATTCGCTTTATTGTGCTTGCACCTTCCCAAGCCGAGCGTTGTCGTTTGATCCCGACATCTTCTGATCCGGAATCGGAATGGCACGAAGTTGGGGGAAATCAAATCGATCCCACTCGTCCTTATCGCTGTTATTTACCAGGAAATGAGTCAGAACGCCAATATATTGATATCTTTTTCTATGATGGTCCGATTTCGCGAGACATGGGTTTTAGCGATGTAGTCTATAATTCGAGCCACTTTGCGGGACGTATCGGTGCAGCTATTCGTGGCGATCGTCGTCAGTCTCAAGTAATTTCGGTGGCTACCGATGGGGAAACTTTCGGACACCATAAAAAGGGTACTGAGAAAACTTTGGCTTATGCTTTTACAAAAGAATTTTCTCATCGGGGTTGGACGGTAACTAATTTTGCTCACTATCTCAGTTTAAATACTCCCACATGGGAAGTTGAGTTAAAACCTGTTACAGCCTGGAGTTGCGCTCACGGTGTCGATCGATGGCAAGATGATTGTGGTTGTGGTGGTGCGCCGAATTGGCATTTAAAATGGCGCAGACCTTTGCGTGATACTCTTAATTGGCTGCGGGATCGACTTGTGGAGGTATACGAGGAAGAAGGGAGCAAGTTTTTTTCTGATCCTTGGAAAACACGAGATGAATATATAGAAATTGTATTAGACCGCAGTGCGAATAATATTTCCAGCTTCCTGAATCGGCATCAAAAACATCAGCTACAAGCATCGGAACAGGTAGACGCTTTACGTTTATTAGAAATGCAGCGTCACTCATTATTGATGTTTACCAGTTGCGGATGGTTTTTTGAAGAAATTTCCCGTCCCGAAGGAACTCAAATTCTCCGTTATGCTTCCCGCGCTATGGAATTAGCAGCGGAAGTTGCTGGGGTTCAATTGGAAAAAGGTTTCCTCAAAAGACTTGATCAGGCTCCGAGCAATATTGATGGTTTTAGAACGGGGGCTGAAGTTTATCGTCAGTTAGTGTTACCTTCCCAAATTAGTTTTAAACAAGTTGCCGCCCACCACGCAATTACCTCGTTATTTAATGGACATCCATCTGTAGAGAGAATATCAGGGTTTGTTGACACGAAAGACAACGATAATGATTCGGATATCTATCAAAAACAGGTTTATTGCTATACAGCGAATGAATTAGATTATCAACTGCAACGTTTGGGTTCTCTAACGTTGGCAATCGGACATTTAAAGTTGGTATCGGAAGTGACATGGGAAAGTCAGCAAATGACATTTGCCGTATTGCATTTGGGAGGTTGGGATTTTCACTGCTGTATTCAACCGTTTGAAGGGAAACGTAATTATACCCAACTTAAAGATAAGCTGTTAAGTGCTTTGCAGCAGGGAAGTATGGCTCATATTATTTTAATCATGACCCAGCTATTTGGCGAAGAATCCTTCAATTTACAAAATTTGTTCGCCGAGGAACGTCATCGATTAATGCGGTTATTGAGTCGAGAAACCTTAACAAGAGTAGACCAACTTTATACTCAAATGTATCGGGATAATTACGGAGTGTTGATGGCATTCCACCGAGATGGATTAGAAGCACCCAAAGAATTACAGGCAGCAGCAGAAATTGCTTTGGAATATCGGTGTATGATGACATTGCGTACTCTTGAACAGGATATTGACGAAGCGCAATCAAGTTGGAATCATCTGGTAGAATTAGAGGCGATCGCCAATGAAGCGAAACATTTACGCTGTCACTTGAATTTGCTGGAAGGAAAGCAGATACTTGAGGGATTGAGTTTGCGTTTATTGTGGCAGTTATTGTACGATACCAACGGCAGTTTTGATTTTCACATTCAGCGGTTGGAAAAATTGATTGAAGTTGAAGAAAAGTTAAATTTAGGCATTTCTTTAGAACGTTCTCAAGAATTATACTTTAGTTGTTTACACAGTGAAATACTGCCTAAATCTATCAATGAAATTTTCAACAATAGAGATAAAAATCAATTGCGTCAACTTTTGAAATTGGGACATAAATTAAAGGTTGATGTTAGTTGTTGGTTGAGTCAGTTGAATTAGAAATGTAGGATTTATTAATTGTGTATGATGTAGAGACGTTGCAATGCAACGTCTTTTTTAGATTGTTGAGAAAAAATGTAATATTTAATTAACCTGAATTCGACGAATAGTTTCAGAAGTCGGGTTTTTATGATGATTGTTTGCACAGCCCAGATTTCTCTTAAAAACCCGACTTCTAACCCCACGAATAATCGAGGTTTTACAGTATCATAATCATTTAAACCGAATCGAAGCAATGAACATCGAACTCACGTTAATTAATGTGAATTTACTTTTGACTGGGATAAGTCGGGGTTAAATCCTCGACTGAAAGCATGATAACTGTTAACTGATTTAAACTATCAATATCCCGTTTTGTTTCACTTCGACTGAGCTGGGTAAAGAAGTAAAATAATTCGTATCACAATAGTAAACTCAATCAAAATAACGTCGAAACCGATTATCAATATTATCGCCCTTTTGACGATTGCAGGTAAAGCACAAAGTTTGTAAATTACTGATATCGTTTGAACCACCACGCCCTAAAGGGATAATATGATCAATAGTTAATTGACTTTCTGCATTTTGTTTACCGCAGCTTTGACACTGGTAATTATTGCGTTCAAATACATATTTTCTGACTACTGAGGGGATAGGAATACGCGGTGTTTTGCTCATTGTTTTGCTGATTAATATTAATATTTGGGAAAGCTATTGTGTCTATATAATTGATTTTTGTAGGTATTGTTGTGGGTGTTTCTTCAGTTTCTAATTCTTGGAAAGAATAATTTAATAAGACTTTTAAGTCAAAAGATTGATGATGATGATTTTCTTTGTCAGATAAGTCATCAAATGTATGATTATTAATTATTTGCAATGTTGACGAAAAATTTAAAATAACTCTGAGTTGCAATTTATCGACTTGTTTAATTTTATCAAATGCAATCAATTCGCATTGAATATCTTTTTTTAACCCAAACTTCCATTCGATGCGGTTAAATATTCCGTGGTTATTTATTTCTCGAAAATATTTTTTCAAAAATAGATTTTTACGACAAAAGTTTAAATCATTCTTTCTTGGTTGAAAATCTTTAACAATATTATTTTTAATTTGATTGGCGTTAAAAACCATATTGTTTAATAGAAGAAACTCGCTGTCTGCAATCAAAGATTCAAGTTGACAATCCATACTTAATTTAGAATTTTTAGATTTGTATTTGTGGATAATTTATTGCATCACATTTTTTTGAATGCGAATCCGTCACTAATTTTTCATCTCTCTATTGATGTGATGCAAAAAAGAGATGATATCTGTTTAATTTAATGTAATTCTCTGTTAAACCCAGAGACGGAAATAAGATTAATTAATAAATTTATTAATTAATTGGTTTATTAATTGGTTTATTAATTAATTTATTTATTTGTTTAAGATATTCCAAGAAAAACGACTTGAAGCTATTTGATATTTTATGCAGCATATCTTATCTCATCAAAAGATAATTGAGGCTGTTTAATTTCATTTTCTTCAGATAAAAATTCTAAATCAAACTGAATTTGAACTCTTTGATTAGAACCTTTATCATTGGGGTAAAAATTGATAAATGAATTGCTTCTAATTTTTCCTTTCTGCCAACTTTTAGCACCAAGTCGGAGAATCTCACAATCATTCCCTTCTTCTGGTGAAGATAAGGTGACGCTGATATTACAGGAATTAAAAGAATTATTAATTAAATCGTATATTCTTTCTCTGCTATTACAACCATTATTTTCTTTTGTGAGAAGATAGTTGACTTTTTCCCACAATTCATTTTCTAACTGTTGCTTAAACTGACTAAATTTGAGCAAGCTACCTTTGTAAGACAAAACATCATCGTCGTTGCAACTCAAAGGTTTGAATTTACTTTTCATCTCAGTCTATTAATTTAGGATAAGTTTCAATTAAGTTACCAATATTTTTCTGATATCTCTGTCACAGAAACAACATCAATCGTTAAGGTTCGATAATTTGGGCTATATTTTCAGCATAACCGTTGTTTTCAGATAATGTACTATCTACTATTTCTGTCTCTACTGACTCGATGGTGGGTAATAAATGCTCGTAGAGTTGCATCGCTTCCAAGCAAAGGTTGATACCGGAAGTCGATTGGTTGAAGGCGGCAATTTTTTCAGAAACAGCATCTAAGAGTAGTTTGTTGTGAGCAATCTTCTCTTGAGCTTCTTTTTGCAAAGTTTCCTCTAAATAAGCCCGTGCTTTGGGATATTGTTGTAAAATTTCATCACTCTTGATTTCTGCCATTGGCAAAAGCTGAGTTTTAAAACTTTGATTAATCGTTTGACGGAAGGTTATACGAATCGTTTTACTGACTTTTGGTTCAAAATCTAGCTTTAATAATTGTCTAATTGCAGCTTCCGCATCTACCATACTTTCACAATCGTAAGCTTGAGAAGTTTGCTGTAAAGTTTGGCGAAACTGATATATTGAAAAAGTACCTTCATCGTAAAATCTAGGACTTTCTCTGACAAATCTATCGCATTCTACCCGCGCTGCATTTTTTAAAGCTAGAGCAATCTGCTGTTTTAAATTCTCTAATTCTTGTTCCAAACCTCCATCATTACCTAATAAACGGTATAGTTGACGATAATATTCGGCTTTACTAATTCTTTCATTTAAACGTTGAAAGAAACGGGCAACAATATCCTCGGAAGACTTTACTAAAATATCTTCCAACTGATTTGATAAATAATACAATGCTTCTACTAAAATAGCAATCAAAGGTGCTGTTGCATTCCGAGGATGACTCAAAGTCGCACGTTTATAAGTATCCGCAACAGAGAAAGTTTCTAACAATTCATCCAAACGGTGAATCATTAACGATCGCAATCCCTTAAAATCGGCTTCAAAGCTATGGCAGGCATTGGTTACCACCTGATTAACTTCTGCTGCAATATGGTTGCGAAAATCATTCCCGACTTGTTGTAATTGCTGATTGAGACGTTGCAATTCCTGAGCTTTCATTGCCTCAATTTCTTGTGGTTGACTGTCTAAATTTCGCTGTATATCTTGATAGTATTTCTTCAGTTTAATACAAACATCTTCTAAATCGTCAGCCAAGTTTTTAAATAGCTGGGAACGTTTTTCTTGAGTAAGATAGCGAGTAATAGCTGTTTTAAAATCCTCAACACCACTATCTTGAATTAATTGATTAATTAACAAGTTTCCTTGCTCTGATAAAATTCTCACATAATTCTGATTTCGACTTTCAAAATTATTTACAGAAATCCGAAATTTATCGGCAGATAACTTACCAGAAGCAGTACAATAACGCAGAAATTCGTAAACAAACTGCGGCGTTTCTTCTTCTAATTCTGCTGTATGATTTGTTTGATTATCTGTTTGATTACTAGTTTGATTATTAGTTTGATTATTAGTTTGATGAATTTTACCAGCAAAAACCGAATCTAAACCAAACCGATCTTTTTGACTTGTTTGTTTAATCTGACTACCATAAAATCCTAACAATCCACTGGTTTTAAAAACCCTACTACCATCCTGAAACTGGGTACTAATTAAATTATCTAGTCTTTGTCTCAAGTCGGTATTGTACCAACTTTCATCAATCCGATTGAAAACGTAAAAAACCCTATCCCTAATTCCTGGATTATTACGAATTACTTCTAAAAGTTGAGTTTCAGCCTTTGTCATATCACCCATTGACGCAGGTTTTAAAACACAGACTACCGCAGAAGTATCGGGATGCTGAATTTTTGTATAAGTCAACTGTGCATCTTTTTCCACCGGCGCATCAATACCCGGCGTATCAATAATTACGTTACCATCTTGTAACAGACGATGGTTGCAATAATATTCAATTCGCTTCAAAACTGCACTATTACTTCCTCGACGCGCATATCCAGCAGCTTCCTTGAGATTATTAAAATTAAATTCTTCCATGGAGTAAGTAGCATTATTTATCGTATGGATATGCTGACGATTTGCCACATACCCCGACAATAATAAAATTAAGGCTTTTGCTTGTTTAGCACGCTCAGATTTACTTTCACCACCTTCAGAAAGGATGATAGTCTCGCATCCTTTACGCAATAATTCAATTGCATCTTCTTGATTAATATTCTCAACTTTATGCAATCCCAACTGCTCACATAAAGAAAAAACTTGTTCTCGCACTTCTACTTCACTCAAAAAAGTCAGAACAACTCGCTCATTCTCTGGATGTGCATACTCTATTTTGCATTCCGTACCAGTAGCGTGTCCTTCTGCACTATAAAGCAATTCCCGCTCCAAAAGCGCATTAATTAACATTGATTTACCAGCACTAAATGCACCCGCAAACACAATCTCAAACTTCGGAGAGATGGCTTTTTTCAAGGAAGTTTGAGTTGGGGTTACATCACAAGAAGCTAAAGAAGGTTCTTGCTGCAAAAGTTGTAAAATAGTATCTACTTGTTTTTTTAGATTTTGGCAATGAGGCAGCAGTTCTGCCATATGTCGCATCCTGATAAGATTAACTAGAAGCTTTTGCGTATATTCTAAAAATGTTTTATTGGATACGCTTCCGTAAACTTACTGAGAATATTTCTAATTGATAAAGAAACCCAACTTTCTACAGATCATTTTATTCTCTACTAAACAAGTATTAAATACCAGTAAAATCACTTAATAATTTAGTAACTATTAGCAATATGCTCTAAGATTACCTGTCCCTTTTTTCCTCTTTCAAGAAGCGTACTCTGCGTCTAGAAGGGTTTTTTTAATCGGTAATCTGCTGCTGACAAGGAAATAACTATTGTGTAAATGCAACAAAATGGAAATACTATTGATCTAGCTAAACAAGCACATTCCTTACCACAAACCTTTCAAAACGAATGAAAGCTTTTCCCATTAGACTGAAACCCGATACAGATTTACGAAAAACTTTAAAAAACTTTGCAGTCGAACAAAATATTCAAGCAGGATTTATTTTAACTGCGATCGGTAGTTTAAAACAAGCAACAATTCGCTTCGCCGATCAAAGTAATAGTACAGTATTAACCGAAAAATTTGAAATCCTTTCTCTTAACGGTACTTTAGCAACCACAGGGGTACATCTTCACATGGCGATCGCCGACCGTCATGGTAAAGTTATTGGTGGACACCTGAGTGATGGTTGCATTGTCTACACTACCGCCGAAATCGTTATTGGTATAATAGAGGATTTTAATTTGTTACGAACTTTTGATCAACAAACGGGGTTTAATGAGCTTGAAGTTGTATCGTTATAAGTCGGGTTTTTAGGATTAAATATCTGTAACAAAATACAAGCGTCATAAAAACCCGACTTCTAAGATGATTTAATATAATTATGACTAGCTATTAGAGAATGTGTTTCTACTTGAGTCATAGGTGCAGGTTTCATTTCTCCACGAAAGTCGAGAATTTGGACTATTAGAAGGTAAGCAACAGCTAAAAGTATGGAAATTACACCAGTAATAATTGCGACGATTTTTCCTCTATTCATGAGTTTTTCCCTAATTAAAGGTTATTGTACTACGCAATTATCAACATTACCACAATCCACGGTGGGATTTAATCGCGATTTTTTTGAGATTCGGAGATTGGTTTTAGCATCTATAAATGCCAGTAAAAGTAGTATGCGATGAACAATTTTTTCACTAAAGGGAAATCCACAAATATCTTGAACTAAATTGTAAATAGTTTTTGAACTTTTATGTTTAAAATCAGGACAAAGAGCTAAAGATTTATTTAAAAATCGTAAATATTGTGAATAGTCTATATACATATAGTCTCTAGCTAATTCAAAGTAACCTTGAGCTAAAGCGTGACGATAATTAACTGGAATCTGTTTATTTCGCTGTAAAAGTCTTGCTTCTACCTTTTGTAAAACTTTGCAGTGATTTTCTACCCAACGTGGTTTTGAAGCAGTTGATACTGTAACGTTACCGTATCTTCGATATATTGAATAACAACCAGGTTGATAAAGAATTTTTGCACCACTCATTACCACTGAAATGAAAAAATCTCTATCTTGTGCTGCTAATAAACTTTCATCCCATCCACCACTTTTCTCAACAGCGGTTCTACGATAAAATAAAGATGCAACAGCAGTCCACCAATTTTCCAGTAAAGATTGTAGAATATCTGTTTGTGTTTCAGGCTTTTCTATTTGATCGAGGAATATTACCCCATTAGATTGATGCCCTTGATATCTCCAATCACCGTAAACAGCATCTGCTCCTGTTTCTTCTAAAAAATTTACTTGTGCTTCGATTTTTTTTGGCAAAATAAAATCGTCTGCATCTAAAAATTGAATATATTCTCCTTTAGATAAAGCAAACCCTCTATTCCTAGCGTAACTTCCGCCTTTATTTTTAGGAAGACATTCCCAACGTATTTTATCTCCATAGCTTTTGATGATTTCCATAGATTTATCAGTGGAACAATCATCAATTACAATGATTTCAATATTAGAGTATGTTTGTTTTAAACAACTATCAATAGCTTCTGCTAGCCAGCTTTGAGCATTAAAACTAGGAATAATTACGGAAACAAGTTTTTGCATTTTGATTATCCTATAATTTTGTATTTATGGGTTTTTGAATTTGATATTCATCTATAATAAATATACCCTTGATGTTTTCAGCTAAATATTGCAAAAGTAATTTTTTAAAATTGACAAGTAGTTACATCAAATTTTTGATCAACATTGCTAATTATGATAATTCTTGTGTTTCTAAATATTTTTATTTTCCATTTGTAAAAAATTCTCCTTTTTTGATATATTCTGATATTTTTTGTTAAAAATACCCATCGCGAGCAGTGTAATTAAAGTGAGAATAACATTGGATTTGAGTTGTGCTACTAATTTATTTAATGTTTTTTTGTAGTTAAATTATAGCCGAATAAATTATTTTTTAAGGTATCTCTGAAGGTTAGTAAAAGGTTAGCAATAAGTAATATTTATCTCTTAATCGTGGGAAATAGCTGGAATTTATGTTTTAAAACTAGGTAGAAAAATCCGAGGAAACCCCCGGATAAAATTCTCCCAGACAGTTTGTTTATCAATTTTTAATTAGAAAATCTTGCCAAGTTATTAATAGTTTTAATCGCTGTTAAAAGCTTCTCGTAACACTTGTTTAGTATACTTTCCTAATGTATATTTGAATTGAGATTTAATTCTTGCTAAAGTTGGCTTAAAATCTAATTGCAATGCACGCAAAAAGCTGAAAATTCCGGCTTTTGGTTGACCAAGTTCAAATGACATTGCTGCATGATCGCATAAGAAATTGGCAAAGGTTTGAGGATGGAGTTTAAACAGTGATTCATGCTTGTTTACCAACCGCTCAAAATTAACTTGACGCAATGCTGGATTGCGGGAAATTCTTGCTCCTTCGTGAGCAGTAAGTTGATAAGTAACTGTTGGTAAACCTAAAATTGAACAGACTGGATTAAGTCTTAAAAACATTTCAGTATGGACACGAGAGGTAAAAGTTTCGTCATAACCGCCAATTTCCAGCAAAAGTTCTCTTCCCACAACTAATGTCTGTTTGGATAAATAAGACTTTCCAGGTTCAATGTCTTCGAGAAAGAAATGAGAACCAAGGGGTAAAGTGGGGGGTAAACGTCTATCAGTTACTTTACCGTCGGGTTTAACAACTTCCAAACCCGAAAGTACCGCTACTGGTTTTGGTAATGTTGTAGTAGCCAGAGCATCTAAAGATACTTGCGCCATATGGGGTAACAATTGGTCGTCATCGTCGAGATAAGTGACATATTGACCTTTGGCAGCTTTTAAGCCTACATTGCGAGCTACAGCATTACCGCTATTTTTTGTAGCCTAATTACTTGTAGGCGAGGATTTTCTGGTAGATTTACTGGCTCTTCGGAACCGTCATCAACTACGATTACCTCTATATTTTCTACAGTTTGCTGTAAAGTACTGTTAACAGCACGGGGTAAAAAATGAGGTCTGTTGTAACTCGGAATGATGATGCTAAGTAAAATTTCGTTCATTTTGACACACCCACTTGTAGCATTTTAAGGTTATAAAAAATCTAACTATTATTTGGTAAATAATCATTCTGTTTGAGTTAATAAAAACTATTAAACATCAAACAAATTCAGAGTAAAACCACTCATTAGACGTATTTTCGTTGATGTATGGATACTACTTTAGAGTAAACTTTACTATAATTATGCTTGTATTTAATCATATATTTTTAAGATTTTTGATATTTTTGATATTTTTTATTCACTTACAACCTGCCATTCTCTTGGTTGATAAAATTGACATCTGCTGATAGTTCTATTTGCTTTCACCGTAAATCGGAAAGATTCTACAATATCATAAGATAATACGCCATCACGAATGTAAATTCTGGCACTATATACGCCGGGAACCATGGAACAATAAGGCATATACATTCGGATTTCGGATTTACCTACAGGAATGACTAACTCTTGATTATCGCTAGCAGTAGTCAGATATAATACAAGTCCTTCTCCTCCAGATAATGCCGTGATTAACATACCTAAGTTGCCACTATTAATATGCTCGTAGGATTTACATTCTACACTTAAATATGCTGGTTCACCAGTAAATAAAGTTGGCAAGGCATTATTTTGCTCGTCTTTAAAGCATAGCGAAACTATATCTAAACCATTACTTTTTTCTTTGGGTTTAGGTGGTAAAACCATTCTTCCCAAAGCATTCTCTGTGCCGCTCAAACAAAGGTCTTCTTCATATGTACGAATTACTTTCTCGGTATCTCCAGAAGCAATTAGTTGACCTTTTTTCAAAAAAATAGAAGTTTCACATATATTTAATATGCTATGTGAATTATGAGTAACTAATATAAACGCCGTGCCTTTTTTACGTAATTCAGATAATTTACGATGGCACTTCATTTTAAATTTGATATCACCCACCGCGAGGACTTCATCTATTAATAAAATATCGGGTTCGATGTGAACAGCACAAGCGAATCCCAATCGTGCAGCCATTCCCGAACTATAAGTTTGAACTGGTGCGTCAATTGCATCGGCAATTTCGGCAAATTCGACAACTTCATCAAATCTCTTTTCAATTTCTGCGGTTTCTAAACCGAGAATTGACATATTAGCGTAAATATTTTCTCGTCCCGATAAAATAGGATTAAAACCGGCTCCCAATGCAATTAAAGGAGCAACTCTACCTTTAACTTTTACGGTTCCAGTGTCAGGTTTAATTAAACCACTGATAATTCGTAATATGGTACTTTTTCCCGCACCATTAGAACCAACTAACCCCAAGGCTTCACCACGGTGCAGTTTAAAGCTGACATTACCGAGCGCCCAAAATTCATTCTTACGTAAACTATCGCTTTTTCTTTTTCTACCAGTCACTTCAGTGGCGATATCTTGTAAACCGTAAAATAAAGAGCGTTTTAAGTCTCGACAAAACTTTTTAGAAACATTTTCAACTGAAATCACGACTTCAGTTTCTTCGGGCTGCGTATCAATTTTTCTGTTTATTAAACTAGTCATAATTTAAGAACTTACTCTCTCAACCACAAAAGGCATTGCCAGACGAAATCCAATCCAGGTTACAAATAATCCAATTATAGTAATAACACTGACAATCCAAAACGCTACAGGTTGCGATATGATTCCAGTGGTTGCGAGTTCTCGTGTTGTCACGAGCAGGGGAGTAACAGGATTTAGTTTAACTATACTACCGAAAATTCCTTGTGTGGGAACTGGATAAACCACAGGAGTTAAAAACAGCCAAAAACTCGTTAGTAAAGTTAATCCTTTGGATACATCTTGATATAAAACTCCTAAAGGTGATAGCAAAACACCCATAAATGTACCTAAAAAAATTAAATGAATTAAAGCCACTGGTGCTAAAATTACTGTCCAACTTACGGGTACGCGAAAATAGAGAAATAAGCCGGTAATTAAAATTAATTTGATGGCAAAATTAAAAAAAACTTCTCCTAATTTTGCTAATATTAAAGCTTCTCTAGGAAAGTTAACTCTTGCTAGCATCGGTTTAGCTTCTGTTACGGCTTTTACTGGACCATTGATGGCATCTACAAAGGTTTGCCATAAAGCCGTACTAAACATTACATAGGCAGGATAAGGTAAATCAGTTTCCCCCACATTAATCACCTTAGCTTGACTAGCAAGAGTGAATCCCGCAGCCATAACTATTGGTGGAATAAAAGCCCAAATTATCCCTAAAAATGACTGACGATATTGAGCGCTAATATCTCTTACTAACAATCTCCAAGCTAATTCGCGAGAACCTAACAAATCCAACCACATTTGTTTAAATAATCTGGAAGGATGTCTCAATAAACTTTCTGGAGTATAAATTGCTTCGTATTGTTGATATTTTCTAAATTTATTTTTTCCAATCTTTTTCACCCTTGGTTTATTTTTAGTTGAGTTTAGAAGTCGGGTTTTTATCATAATTGTCTGATGTGACAAATATTTAAGGGAAAAAACCCAACTTCTGATGATTTTTCGTTGAGTCTAGAAGTCGGGTTTTTACTGTAAGTATCCGTAATCACAGAAAATTACGATAAAAACCCGACTTCTTACCCCACGTTAACAAAGCAAAACAACTATTAAACTATCAACCTTGTGATGATGCTGTAATTGTAGATGGTGGTTGATTGGGAGGAGTTTGATTCGAGTTGTTTTGCAGGTATTTGCGGGCATAACTGCTGGTAATATATTGATTTAGCAATCTATCTGCTTTACCCAATAATTTACCGGCTACCTTAGAAGCAAAACGATTACCAAAGCCTAGTTTGTTACTAATGGGGTCGATAATTGTCATTCTTCTACGCCATCCTAAGCGGTTATATTTATTTTTAAAATACTGGTCTTCAGTTAGATTCCACTTATCGCGCAATCTTTTCAAACTAGCCATTTCCCAACCGTCACTCCAGCGCAACATATAATAACCAACATCCGACCATTCTAAAGGAGGTCCGGGTACATAAGTTACTAAAGAATCGGGTTCTAAATAAATCTTACCGCCAGCTTCATTTACTAAGATACACAAATCTACGTGTTCTTTCGTATTCAACAATCCTTCATCAAGTAAACCGATTTTATCAAAGATTTCGGTACGTACCATCATACAGTGAAATTCTGCCAATCCGGTTTCATGACGCTGTAAATTTGGACTTACATCTGCAACTTTTCGTCCTTGCTTATAAATCTTTTCAATAAACCGTCTTCTTGTGGTGTCGTTTTTGGTTTCTACCTTGATTCCCGATTCTCCACCAGCGCAATGCACTTCTTCATGTAGCGGCAAATATTGACATACCAGAGGACTGACTACGGTTGCATTTGTTTCCTCAGCGCAGTCTACCGCAGCTTTTAACCAACCGGGAGTTACAACTACGTCATTATCGATAAAAACTACATACTTGGTGTCAACTTGACGCAAACCGAGATTTCTCGCATGGTTAGGAGAAAGGTAGTGTTCGGTACGAATCACTTGAAATTGCTTTTCTGCTGCTTGAGTTTCCAAGTATTTCTTAATATGAGAAGGTGAACCACCATCGACATAAATTAAGTTGAACGGTAACTGTGTATGTTCGTAAATACTTTCTAAAGATTCACGAGTATAACTAAAACGTTCTCTTGGTGCGACGATAATAGTTACTTCTGGTTTGGAGTTCATATTTTAATCCTCTAATTTTGTATTTATTGTCTGTTTGTATTTATTTGTATTGATTTATATGTAGTTAGGACTTACAGAAGAAAGTAGCCTTTTTTGTTTGGATAAATACAAATCATTACTTGATATAAGTTGATAAATTTCCACTAATTCTGAGTTGAGTTTGTTGATATCATAGTGCATTTCTACTTTTTTACGACCGGATAAACCCATCTGTTGCCAAATTTCAGGATGCTCGATTAAATAGATTAATTTATCGGCTATGGCTGATGCATCTCTCTCAGGAACTAAAAAGCCAGAAATACCATCTTCAATTAATTCGGGAATACCACCGTGTAGAGTTCCAATAACTGGTAAACCCATTGCCATTGCTTCTTTTAAGGTATTAACGGGAGCATCTTGATTTCCATCGCTAGCAGTGACGCTTGGTGCTACAAAAATGTGAGTTTCATCCAAAATAGAGATAATTTCTTTTTGATTTCTCCATCCTTTTAAATGTACTTTATCAGCGATATTTAATTCTTGAATTATTTGAGCAAAGTGTTCTTTTAACTCGCCATCACCAATAATATTAAATTCTACATTCGGATAAACTTTTACAACTTCAGCAATTGCCCGAATTGCATATTCTATACCTTTTTTCTCGATTAAACGTCCCGTTGTCGCAATCCGAATTAAACCAGAATCATCTGGATATCTAGCTTGAAATCGAAACCGACTACAATCAATTCCCGAACCGTGAACGATAATTTTCTTTTCATCGCATCCAAGTTGAATTGCTCGCTGTCTAAAAAATTCACAATTAGTATAGAAAAAGTCTCCTTTCTGAAATAATTCATCATAGACTTTTTCTCCATATTGATGTAAATACCAACTGATATCGTAGCCGCGAAAAGTAGTAAGCAATTTACCTTTGACTGCACCAATATCACGCAACACTATACCTTCATAAGTGTAAGGACCGAATTTACAAACTGCTTGTCTGCCAAATTGACAGTGAATAATATCGTATTCGGGTGCATTTAAAAACGGTAAAGTTGAGTAAAATAATCTTAAAGAAGCAGCTCGTTTACCATACTTAAAAATATTCAGAGAACGTAGTAAAACTAAAGGAGCTTGAGAAAAGTTTTTAGTCAATAAATAAATTACATTCAATAAACGCCATAAATAATTTTTAGATATTTCTGGTAAATAGCGCGTGTGTTCAATTAATTTATATTTTTCGACATCTGGATGCAACTTGCTATCATCAGTCTGTCTTCCATAAATATGTACTTCGTGTCCGCGTTCAATCAAACCTGTAATTTGATTAATAACGAAAGTTTCTGATAAAACTGGAAATTTATCTACTATAAAAGCTATTTTCATGAATCTCAAAAAATCACTAATCTATTTTTATTTAGACATACATCTAATTAGCGGTATTATTTAGTAAGAGGTTTGTCTCTTACGATAATTTTTTTTGTTTGTTTTTGCACCCTTTTCCTCCTAACTTTACTGTTTCTTTATCTATGTTCATCAAAAAATAATTTTGTTTAAAGTTGATTTCAAACTACTGAAAGTGGAAGTATGAGCGGTAAAACGGCTGAGAACCCTTTGATGCCTGACATCAACACTAGGAAACCGAATAATATCTTGAAAATTTTTATTCATCTGTATATTGACCTACATTTTTCAGTAATTATACTTATGATAATTTTGCAGCCAGGATTTGCTGTAAAAATCAATATTTATAAAAGTATATATGTATTAAATATATTTATTAAATATATTTATTAAATATATTTATTGAATTAAAGTCGATACTTAAAATAATTGTCATCGAAAGTAAGAAAATTAAATATATATAAATTCAATAAATTAGCCCAAATTACAACTATGTCTTTAACAGAGGAAATTCTGACGCAATTACCAGGTGATGTTTTAGGGGGATTACGTCGTGCAGATAGGATATTAACATCCTTAAAATCGGGAAATACACCCGTACCAATGGTGGTAAAAGAAAATCAACAACCTTTAAATATAGTCGATTGGGATGTTGTGATTTCTGGAGGTACTTTAGGTATTTTAATTGGTTGTGCTTTAGCTTTACGAGGTTTACGAGTTGCCTTAATTGAAAGAGGAATTTTACAAGGTAGAGAGCAAGAATGGAACATATCTCGTAACGAATTACAAGTACTTTTAGACTTAAATTTACTTACTTCTGAAGAGTTAAAAAAAGCAATTGTTACTGAATATAATCCAGCCAGAGTTAGCTTTACTTCGGGTACAGAAGTTTGGGTGGAAAATGTTCTCAATATCGGTGTATATCCAGTTTATTTACTCGAAATTTTGAAACAAAGATTTTTAGAAATCGGAGGAAAGCTATTTGAAAATACACCTTTTACTGAAGCGGTAGTTCATCCCGATGGAGTAGTGGTAAACAACCAGTTCAAAAGTAGATTGTTAATCGATGCGATGGGAAATCTTTCTCCTATCACCCAGCAAATACGTCAAGGAGTCAAACCGGATGCGTTGTGTTTAGTAGTAGGAACTTGTGCTTCGGGTTTTCCGGAAAACCAAACTGGTGACTTGTTGTTATCCTTTACTGAAATTAAAAATCAGTGTCAGTATTTCTGGGAAGCTTTTCCTGCAAAAGACGGTAGAACAACTTATATGTTTACGTATATGGATGCAGATGCACAACATATCGGATTGGAAGCATTTTTTGAGGAATATTTGCACTTGATGCCAGAATATCAAGGTGTAGAATTACAGCAGCTTGACTTTAAAAGAGCGCTGTTTGGCTTCTTTCCTTCCTATCGTCAAAGTCCTTTAAAAACACCATTTTCTCGTATTTTACCAGTAGGTGATAGTAGCGGAAATCAATCTCCTTTAAGTTTCGGTGGTTTTGGTGCAATGATACGAAATCTTAAGCGTTTAACTTTAGGTATTGATGAAGCTTTGCAAACCAATCAATTATCATCTGCATCCTTATCATTATTACAACCATATCAACCGAGTTTAACAGTGACTTGGTTATTTCAAAAAGCGATGAGTGTAGGTATAAATCAAAAAATTGAGTCGAATCAAATCAATCAATTATTATCAGTAGTATTTGCTCAAATGCAGCAGTTAGGAGAATCAGTACTCAAACCATTTTTACAAGATGTAGTGCAGTTTGGAGGTTTAACAAAAACGCTTTTAAAAACAAGTTTAACTCATCCAATTTTAGTGATAAAAATCATTCCTCAAGTTGGTTTAATAACTTTGTTAGATTGGTTATGGCATTACATTAATTTAGGTATTTATTCTGTTTTATTTATCATCAGTCAAATGTTAGAACCGTGGATGAAAAATCTACCAAATAATTATCAATATTATTGGCATCGTTGGGTTGATGCTTGGAAATATGGCTCTGGGAATGACTACCATGAATAAGTGAGGAGTTAGGAGTTAGGAGTTAGGAGTTAGGAGTTAGGAGTTAGGAGTTAGGAGTTAGGAGTTAGGAGTTAAGAGTTGTAACCTTTGACCTTTGACCTTAGACCTTTGACCTTTTATTAAATCATATGCTTCAAAAACAATCTATGGTGAATAAATATTTTGTCGTATTAACTAACTTGCTGCGAGAAAGACAAGGTTTTTTAGAAGAAATTCGCGAAAAGATTCGATTACAAAATAAAATCATTTCTTTATTAGTTTGTAGTTCGCTATTTTTGCTATATATGGTGCAATTATTGGTGCTTATCATAGTTGGATGCAGGCTTTATCTTCTGCGATTAAATTACCGGCACTTTACTTAATTACCTTGCTAATTTGTCTACCAACTTTGTATTTCGCTAATATAATTTTTGGTGATAAACGGACTTTTACTCAATACTTTGCTTTAGTTTTAACTGCTGTTTCTGTAACGAGTGTACTGCTATTTAGCTTTGCACCAATAACCTTGTTTTTTATGCTTAGTACTGGTAACTATCAGTTTCTCATTTTGTTAAATGTAATTATTTTTTCTGTCACAGGATTTATCGGGGTTTCTTCTTTATATAAAGCTGCAAAATAGTTTTAGAACAAGATGGTGAAATAGTATCATG
>JAAUSO010000037.1 GCA_012033205.1 Richelia sp. SL_2_1
TACTATATGTATTTTTATTAACTTAGTGGCTATAATTACACAACATTATTTTTCAATTTGATGTGGTGAATAGAAAAAACTAAATTTGTCAATCTTCCGGAAGACATAAAGTGAAAGATGAACAGAATATCCAGCACAGCGGCTTTATAGTTTTTTTAACTGTCTGGCTAATCGCGAGATTTTGAGTATATATTACTGAGTTAAAATTCCTATAGAAGTAAAATATAGTTCTCAGGGAATGATCAAAACCAAATTGTAAAGTATACTGCAATCTACTACGAGGTGCTGAGTTATAAATTTTGCATTTATTTGATGCAATAAAGGTGTTGATTTATTGAATTTCGAGACTTTTAAATGTCAAACTTGAATTGTAATTGATTAAAATATGTATGTATCAACCATCAAAATTTGTCAAGTTTCTTAAGGCTGAAATTTCAATGGTGCGCTAAGGTGTATTTATAAATGAATTGGTTTAATCAACTGATTCCTAAGTTACAAAGAGTCTGATTACAGCTTATCTGTAATTTCAGCGAAAAAATGTCTGTTCAAAGGTAAAATTTTCGTTAAGTAAGATTTTGTCTTGCCCAAGGCTGTTTCGAGATCAAGGTACTAAAGTATTTGTAATAAATGTTTCGTCCCTTAGCAAAAGAATATTTTTCTGCTCGATACATCTGTCTTGATTTGATCTTTGTCAAAATTATTTGTCGGTGAAGAGAAAATTCTCACCAATTGCGTATCATCCTCATCACTTAAATGCGACCCGAATTATAAAATAGAAGGTAATTGCAGGTGAATTAGGTTGTACGTAACACCTTCAATAAAAGAGATATAAGTGTGTAGCCGGTGTATATGAGTGCTTTTGACTTCATCAAGGATTGGTGTAATTTCAAAACTTTGGAAAAAAATACACAATAAGCCTACAGTCTTTAATGTGTTTTTGCTAAAACAGACAATGAATCACTTTATTACTTTATGAACACCACGGTCAGGCATAGTACAATTTCTGTGAAACAGGCTACAATCGGAACAGTCTTTCTGGAAAATCTTACTCAAGACATATTACTTTATATGTACTAGTTGATTCATAACCAGAAAGTTGATTTTTATTTCATAGGAATCGAAAGTTTAAGTAACGACATTAATCATGGTGTTTACTTTTCACAACCTCAGAAGTGACCCACATCAAATCAAAAGGACTTTATTTACTCAAGGCAGTTTTCCCCTAAAAGGATAAATAGCTTGCTGTCTAATTGTGATGACTGGGGGCATTAGTTGAAACAGGAAACTGCTACCAATGCCAAAAATTCTGACCGGCGGTTGAAGAGTGGGCGATCGCCCTTTGATTTATTGTAAACGTTTAAGCTGCATAAAAAACAGCTTTCAGCATGGAAGACACCACCCGGAGTAATTGATTCTGCAAGGAGCATGAGGAACGCGGCATGAACCAGGCTAACAACGTACTCGAAAATATTTATCAACCTAACCTAGGAGTGATAAATCAGCCCGAGATGGAGTTAGAACTCTTAATCGAAGAAGAAGAAGAAGAAGAAGAAGATTTACTTATCAATGAAGGCGAATTAGAGGAAGAATTTAGCGAAACTCAGTCTGCTGACGTAGCCAAGGCTGGAAAAGCTGCTAAAGGTCGTCGTCGGACGCAAGCGAAGAAAAAGCACTACACCGAAGATTCTATTCGCCTGTATTTACAGGAAATTGGTAGAATTCGCCTTCTACGAGCAGATGAAGAAATTGAATTGGCACGTAAAATTGCTGATTTGCTCGAATTAGAAAGAGTGCGCGAAAGACTCTTGCAGCAGCTCGAACGCGAACCTAGAGACATCGAATGGGCAGAAGCCGTACAGCTACCTTTGCCGCAATTTCGCTATCGCCTTCATATAGGACGTAGGGCGAAAGATAAAATGGTTCAATCTAACCTGCGCCTTGTAGTTTCGATTGCTAAGAAATACATGAATCGTGGATTGTCTTTCCAAGATTTGATTCAGGAAGGTAGTCTCGGTTTGATTCGTGCTGCTGAAAAGTTCGACCATGAAAAAGGTTATAAGTTTTCTACCTACGCTACATGGTGGATTCGTCAGGCTATTACTCGGGCCATCGCCGATCAATCTCGGACGATTCGTCTACCAGTTCACCTGTATGAAACCATCTCTCGCATTAAGAAAACTACCAAGTTACTTTCTCAAGAAATGGGACGCAAACCCACTGAGGAAGAAATCGCTACTCGCATGGAGATGACTATTGAAAAGCTGAGATTTATCGCTAAATCTGCTCAGCTACCAATATCTTTAGAAACTCCCATCGGTAAAGAAGAAGATTCCCGTTTGGGTGATTTTATTGAGTCAGATGGTGAAACACCTGAAGACCAAGTTTCCAAGAGTTTACTACGGGAAGACCTCGAAAAAGTCTTAGATAGTTTGAGCCCTCGCGAACGCGATGTTCTCAGACTGCGCTATGGTTTAGATGATGGTCGGATGAAAACTCTTGAAGAAATTGGACAAATTTTTAACGTTACTCGCGAACGTATTCGTCAAATTGAGGCAAAAGCACTTCGTAAGTTGCGTCACCCCAATCGTAATAGCGTTCTGAAAGAATATATTCGTTAGTGAATTATTTGCATTCAGTAGTTTGTCATTAGTAACTTTTGGCAAATCATCATAAAAAGACCTGGGATTACTAAGTATTTCCCAGGTCTTTATTTTTAATTAGGTTAAATTTAAAGCTTAAAATTTCGATAAAATGGCTCTTAAAATTTACAGAATACCCCAGAAATGCAAAAAGCCTTTACCGGAAAAAAGTTCAATTAAAGCAGCAGCGACAAAGCCAATCATCGCTAAACGACCGTTCCAAATTTCCGCTTGAGGAGTAAAACCCCAACGCCAAGCATTACGGTCTTCAGTTGTTCCAACAGGTACTTTAGTTGAGTTTGCCATAATTACTACTCCGAGCTGAATTCCTAATGGTTTGTAACCTTTTGTAACTTAATAATAGCAAATATTTTAACATTTGCAACATTTTCCAACAAAATTGTTATAAAGCTAGACTTTAACAATGTTTGATGATAGACAAATCAACTCTTGTAGTGGGGTTGAGAAGTCGGGTTTTTCGGATAATTGTCTTTGAGAGCGAGATATTTGAGCGAAAAACCCGACTTCTGATTTTGTAGTACTAGTAGTAGTCTATTTGATTAAATTTAATCAAATGAACCATTAAGAATTATTTTCAATTGCCACTTCGTTAACAGTGACAATTGTTTCATCGCGGTTGAGTTCTACAACCTTTTTGCCCGGGTCATTTTTATTCAGTACAGGAACACTTTCCCCATTCAGACGTATTACTCGTTGATTGCTGGTGACGAGGGCGATTTCAGTTTCCGGTTTAGCTAAAGCAATACCCGCAAGATTGTCAGTTGGAACCGCAAATTTAACAACTTGAGCGCCTAAATCACCGCGATTGGCTAATTTTAATTTACTTACATCAAGTTGTTTAGCATATCCTTCTTGAGTAACTAGCA
The DNA here is from genome assembly GCA_012033205.1 of Richelia sp. SL_2_1. Classification (GTDB taxonomy): domain Bacteria; phylum Cyanobacteriota; class Cyanobacteriia; order Cyanobacteriales; family Nostocaceae; genus Rivularia. The sequence continues at coordinate 3,527 of JAAUSO010000037.1, forward strand.
ATAGATGAGAGTTTTTACTCAAAGTCACACAGCCAACCATTTGATGTTGTTTACCTACACGCAGCGCTTGTAAACCGACAGCAGTGCGTCCCATACAAGGAAGTTGTGCGTCATTGACTTCAAAATAAACTATTCTTCCACCAGAACTGGCTAAAACTAAACGTTCGCCGCTGTTGACAAAGTGAGTTGATAACAGTTCGTCATCATCTTTGAGTTTGAGAATAGTAACTCCACGACGGCTGACATTAGTTAATTCTTCTATAGACAAACGCTTGATACGTCCTTGTTTGGTTAAAAGAACTACATCTGTATTAGTTGAATTTTCTGAAATTACAAGACGACCAACAATAGATTCAGCTTGGCTTTGAGCGGTGGATGTCAGCAAAGTTATCAGTGGTGTTCCTCGCGCTCCCCGTCCAGGAGTTGTGGCAGGAATCTCTCCTACTTGTAACGGGTACATTTTACCGCCGCTAGTTACAACTAATAAGTCTTTCTGAGTGTTAGTTTCCGAAGCTTGAATAATAAAATCATAATCTGGAATTCCGCTATCAGACTTTGATCTTTTAGAAGATGAACTAATTCGTCGCACGTAGCCGCGCTGAGAAAATTCTAATACTACATCTTCAACTGGTACTTGTATTGATGGACTCTGACTTTTAGATTTAGTACTTTGCTCTGTTTCGTTAGTTTTATTTTTCTGTTTGGCAAATGCTTTATTATCCGGTTTTTCTATAAATTTACTGCGTCGTTCATCGTTATAAGAGCGTTTTAAACTGCGTAAATCTTTTTTTAAACTTTTAAGTAATTCTTTCCTATCGTTGAGTAACTTACGTAACGTATTAATTTTTTCTTCAAGTTCCTCAAACTCTTGCTGTAATTTTTGTCGCTCCATACCAGTGAGTCGTCGCATTGGCATTGCTAAAATTTCATCTGCCTGTATCTCACTCAACCCCAAGGTAGTTACAAGAGCAACTTTAGCTGTGGAACCATCGGCAGCTTGTCGCAAAATCTCAATAACTTGATCGACTTGCGAAAGTGCTGCAAGCAAACCGGATACTATGTGCAGCCGACTTTCTGCTTTACCTAATTCATAAGAGTAGCGACGATTAAGAGTTTGCTCGCGAAAGTCCAAAAACTCTTGCAACAATTGACGCAAACTTAATTGACGCGGTTGTCCGTCAATTATCCCTAAAAGAATAGCCCCAAAAGTAGTTTGTAGAGCCGTTTGATGATACAAATGGTACAGGAGTTCTGCTGGAACTGCATCGCGCTTCAACTCGATTACTACCCGCATACCATCGCGATCGCTTTCATCGCGAATATCACTAATTCCGTTGATTCGCCCTTGATTAACTAAATCAGCGACTTTTTCAACCAACCCGCCTTATTCACTTGATAAGGCAATTCTGTGATCACAATCGCGGTGCGTCGTTTGTTTCCTCGTGCTGTGGGAACTTCCTCGATGTTGGCAACCCCACGCAGTAAAATACCACCTTTACCAGTGGTATATGCTTCGTGAATACCATCTTTGCCAACAATTTCTCCACCAGTTGGAAAGTCAGGTCCCGGTATAATTTTAAATAACTTTTCGTCAGAAAGTTCCGGGTTGTCAATCAAAGCAATCAACCCATCCACCACTTCCCCTAAATTATGGGGCGGAATATTGGTAGCCATTCCCACAGCAATTCCGGCACAACCATTGAGTAACAAAAACGGTAACTGTGCGGGTAAAACTGTTGGTTCCTGCTGAGAATTATCAAAATTACCGATGAATTCTACTGTTTCTTCGCCGATTTCAGCGAGCATTCCCTCATGGCTAATCGGTGCTAAACGTGTTTCAGTGTAGCGCATTGCCGCCGGTGGGTCGTTATCTACGCTACCAAAGTTACCGTGTCCCCCCAACAACGGATAGCGGCAAGAAAAGGACTGTACCAAACGCACTAAAGCATCATAAACCGATTGGTCTCCGTGGGGGTGATATTTACCCAACACATCACCTACTACACGAGCGCATTTTCGGTAAGGTCGATCGGGAGTTAATCCGAGTTCGTGCATAGCGTACAAAATCCTCCGATGCACGGGCTTTAAGCCATCACGTACATCCGGTAGCGCCCGCCCCACAATTACACTCATGGCATATTCGAGATAAGACCTTTGCATTTCCGTATGCAAGGCTGTGGTGATTACCTGTCCCGTGGAGAGAAGGTTTAACTGTTTTGCCATGAGTTTTTTCCCTGAACTTGAACTACACAAATATTGCCGTAACGTCGGAGAGCAGTAATCTTACTTATAACGGATGAAATGCTCTTGGTCATAAAATTTTGATATTTATGTCTTGCTGCTTCGGTAGTATTATCCTTGTTGACAAGGATACAATTTGATTTTTTGAATGTAGAGACGGCGTAAATCGTGCTATCTTCAATCGTCTATCCCCTTGACATATTAAGAGTCCGATCAATCCTCATGAAAACTGTTTTGATTGTCGAAGACGATCTTGTTAATGCTCGCGTGTTTTCCAAAATTTTAACCAAACGCGGAGGTTTAGATGTTAAACACACTGAAAATGTAGACGAAGTAATCAAAATTGCTCAAGCCAAAGAAGCAGACATTATTTTAATGGATGTTTCTCTTTCTAGAAGCGTTTACCAAGGTAAATCTGTGGATGGGATCAAAATTACACAAATGTTAAAATCTGACCCTCAAACAGCAACATTACCGATTATTTTGGTGACTGCTCACGCGATGGAAGGCGATCGCGAAAGCTTTTTGCGGCAAAGTGGTGCAGATGGTTATATTTCCAAACCCGTGGTGGATCATCAACTGTTTGTTGACCAAATCATCGCCCTACTACCCAAAGACAATAACGCTTCTTAAAAACAACTCTACAAGGTAACAGTCGCCCATCAATTAAGCTGGGCTACTGCTTCCATTGATAATATAGGTGTACTATATAGGTGTACTTTTAAGCAATAGTCTGGGGAAAGATTAATAGCAAGCCAGCCCGTTACAGATAAAAATAATACCTTGCTCGCTATTAATATGATCCAAGGAAAAAACTATTGTCCGGCTGGTTGGGAGAGAGATTGTCCGTTCAATGCAGCTTGGATACTCGGTAATTCTAAGAATTTTTTGGTATCGGATAATAAACGATTACCCCAAAGATTTTCTTTAAGGAAATCTAAATTAGCATAGCGTTCATCGAGTTTGAGTGCAGCTTCTCCCATTGCTAAACCCCTTTGGCGATCGCTTTTGTCGCCTCTAGTATATAAGGCAACGGCTAATGCTAGTTGAGGCTCGGCGGCTGGTTGTTTGGCGCTGTTGGCTTTAGTAATAGCTTGTTGCCATTGATTTATCGCACCGCTAATATCGCCTTGTTCATAAAAAATTAATCCAATATTGTTAGTCGCAGGCCAAAAATCTTGCTTGTTAGCAATAGATTTTTTGTACTCTACAATCGCTTGGGGTAATTGACCCAGCATATAGTAAGCGTTGCCTAAATCAAATAACCCTTCTGGATCATTGGGTTTGATTTTTAAGCCTGCTTGATATTGAACAATTGCTGATTGATATTTTTCCTGTTGAAAATAAGCAGAACCTAAAGCAAAATAAGTCTCAGCATTTTTAGGATTAAGACTTTGTGCCTTTTGTAAAGAAGTAATTGCTTGATCAAGCTCTTTGGATTGTAAATATAATCCCCCCAAAAGAAACCATACTTTGTCATTGTTGGGAGCTAGTTGAGTCGCTAGCCTTGCGCGGGGCATTGCCAAGTCGAACTGCTGAAATTGTGCAAGTTGTGCAGCTTCCTGGGCTAAAAGCAAACCTTGTTGTTCTAACTTGGCGGCATCAAGTTGCACGGTATGAGGTAATAATGCTTGAGCGTTAACTCTTTGAGGAGAGACGCTCAAAAAGCTACAGAAAAATAGAACAGAAATTAATCCAACTCGTTTAGGCACACTACCGCCTTTTTGGCACAAATTAAGGAATCTTTCAGATAGCTTAAACCATCTGGGCTGTTGATGACAGCTAAATGTTTCAGTGATTTGTCTTTCTATAGGGGTCATTTGTTCCGCATCCCACATTTTGGTTACTTATACAATAAAGCTAACTAATCATGACTAAAGTCACCCCAAAAGGTAAAGTCATATGCAAGTTGAAAAGGCTACTATTAAAAAAGTTAAACAAATACAAGACAACTGATTTTTAACTTTTTAATTTGGTATAAAACCCCTTGCGCGAAGGTAGATTGTTGGATATTGCTATACACCCTTTAAACAAAACATCTTAACGGTCAAGTCCTGTCTGCTATAGGTTCCCTATTGCACGTTCCACTCTACCTTACCCAATCTATGAGACAATTTTTGTCACTGCTGTTATGGCTACACCCATAGAAATTCCCCTAATCGGCAAAGTGAAAGGATTACCTCGCTGGCTTGTTGCTCTGTTGGCAGCGGGAATTGTAGTTGTAGGCACAACTACTACCTATATTTTTATTGATCGAGCAAAAAACAAACAAGACATCACTCAACTTACTACCTTAGTCGAAGAAAAAAATATCACTCTACTTCTGAATGCTAGTGGCAAAATTGTGCCAGTTCAAAACGTGAACATTAGCCCAAAAAACCCCGGCACAGTAACCCAATTATATGTAGAACAAGGCGACACCGTAAAAATCGGGCAAATTCTCGCCACAATGGATAGTGCAGATATTCAGGCAAGAATTCTACAAGCTCGCGCTAACTTAACACAAGCTCAAGCAAAATTAGATCAACAAAAAGCCGGTTCTCGTCCCCAAGAAATTAGTCAAGCTAAAGCCCGTTTAGCACAAGCTCAAGCCCAATTAGCCGCAGCAACTTCTGGAAATCGTCCCCAAGAAATTGCCGCTTCCCAAGCACAGGTAGATGCTGCTATTGCCAGAGTTGATTTGACTAATGAAAGAGTTAGACGTTACCGCAGCTTGTACAGTCAAGGAGCAATCAAAAAAGACGATTTAGACCAATTTATCAGCGAAGATAAAACCGCTCAAGCAAACTTACTCGAAGCCCAAAAAAGATTAGCTTTACTCAAAAGTGGTAGTCGGGCTGAAGAAATCACCCGACTCCAAGCAGCTGTTGCAGAAGCACGCGCTCAATTACAATTGTTAGAAAGTGGTTCACGTCCCGAAGAAATTGCTCAAGCAGCGGCAGGTGTTAGCGCAGCACAAGCACAACTCAAAAGCGAGCAAGTAAATTTAGATAATACAATTATTCGCGCTCCTTTTTCAGGTATTATCACGCAAAAGTTTGCCAACGTCGGGGCATTTGTTACACCTACAACTTCTGCCTCTACCAGCGCATCAGCCACATCAAGTTCCGTAGTTGCCTTAGCGCGGGGATTAGAAGTATTAGCAAATGTTCCGGAAGCGGACATCGGCAAAATCAAAGTAGGGCAACAAGTAGACATCGTAGCCGATGCTTATCCCGACCAAGTTTTTAAAGGAGAAGTGCGTTTGATCGCTCCGGAAGCTGTCAACGAACAAGGTGTAACATTGTTTCAAGTACGAGTTGCAATTAACACAGGAAAAGACAAACTGCTTTCCGGTTTAAACGTAAACTTGACTTTTTTAGGCGATGATGTACAAGCCTTATGGGTGCCAACGGTTACTATCGTCACAGAAAAAGGTGAAACAGGCGTTTTAGCACCCGATAAAAATAACAAAGCACAATTTCGTAAAGTCACAATCGGCTCCCAAGTCGGAAATGAAACTCAGGTATTAGAAGGATTACAGATTGGCGATCGCATTTTTACCAGCCCTCCCAATGACTATAAAATTCAGAAAAAGTTAGAGGAAAGTAGGTAATGGGTAATGGGTAATGGGTAATGGGTAACCGCGAACAATAAATTTATAACTCCTGACTTCTTACTTCGACAACTCTTTCCCTATTCTGATCACGGATTAAAAAGGATTACACTGATTACACGGATTTTAATTACCTATTACCAATTACCTATTCCCTATTCCCTATTCCCTATTACCAATTACCTATTCCCTATTCCCTATTCCCTATTCTTAAATAAATGAATTTCTTAGAAAGTGTACAAATGGCGGGTACAACCCTGCTATCAAATAAATTACGTAGCGCTCTTACTATGTTAGGCATTGTTATCGGTAATGCCTCGGTAATTGCGATGATTGGGATTGGTGAAGGAGGACAAAAATTTGTTAATAAACAGTTGGAATCTCTCGGACCAAATGTACTATTTGTAATTCCTGGCAATCAAGAAACTCAACGGATTACCTTTGAGATTCCTAAAACTTTGGTATTGGAAGATGCTCAAGCTATTGCAACTCAAGTTCCAACAATTGGGGGAGTTGCACCAGAGTTAAATCGTAGATATGTGGTGACTTATGGCAATAGAAATACCGATGTAAATATCATTGGCACTACTCCGGGTTTTCCGGTGGTACGGGATTTTGAAATAGCCAAAGGACGCTTTTTTAATGAAATCGATATCAAACGTAGCAATCAAGTAGTTGTATTGGGTGCGGATTTAGCAGAAAAACTTTTCGGTAGTGCTAATCCTTTAGGAAAACAATTGCGAATTAAAAATACCAGCTTTCAAATTATTGGAACATTGGAAGGAAAAGGTTCGGGATTGGGTGGTGCTAACTATGATGAGGCTGCATTAATCCCAATCACAACTTCAGCAAACCGACTTGTAGGAAAAAATTCTCCCTACGGTATTGCCTTAGATTATCTTGTAGTCTCTGCAATTAATAACGATAGTGTAGACGCAGCGGAGTTTCAAATGAAAAATTTATTGCGTCTACGGCATAAAATAACTGGTGAAGATGATTTTACCGTGCGCTCTCAAAAAGATGCTCAAGCTACAGTCGGACAAATAACCGGCGCATTGACAATTATGCTTGCTGCAATTGCAGGTATTTCTTTATTTGTCGGTGGCATTGGTATCATGAATATTATGCTGGTTTCTGTCACCGAACGCACTCAAGAAATCGGATTGCGAAAGGCAATTGGTGCAACTCAACAAGATATTTTATTACAGTTCATCATTGAAGCAGTAATTGTTTCGGCGGCTGGTGGTTTAATTGGTACTGCGGTTGGTGTTAGTGGCATTTTTTTAGTCGCAGCTGTTACCCCCTTAGAAGCCGGAATCTCAACTGTTGCCATCCTTTCGGCTGTTGGAGTTTCTGGGACAATCGGTTTATTTTTCGGGGTAATTCCCGCACGTCGAGCCGCAAAACTCGATCCAATTGTTGCTTTGAGAAGCGCTTGAATGAGTTAGGAGTTAGGAGTTAGGAGTTAGGAGTTAGGAGTTATTTTAGTTTTGTTCCTAGTCTCCGATTGAGAATATATATTTCCCTGTTGCTTTGCCTCTAGTTATAAGGTGTGTTTCAGAAGTCAAGTTTTTACGAAAATTGTCTTGCTTGACAGATATTTAACATCAAAATCCGATTTCTCACACCACGAAAAACAACTGTTCATAACATAAATTTCCTTTGTCAATCCAAAATCTAAAATCTAAAATCTAAAATTGAAATGGTTAATATAATTCGCTTAGAAGATATTTTTAAAATTTATGGTACTGGAGAAACGGAAGTCAAAGCGCTATGGAATGTCAATTTAATTATAGAAGAAGGCGAATATTGTTCGATCATGGGACCAAGTGGTTCTGGTAAGTCTACAGCAATGAATATTATTGGTTGTTTAGATCGTCCCACATCAGGAAAGTATTATTTAGATAATGTAGATGTGGCACAAATGGATGATACCCAATTGGCACATATTCGCAATAAAAAACTCGGTTTTGTCTTTCAACAATTCCACTTGTTACAACAACTCACAGCCCTAGAAAACGTTATGCTACCGATGCTTTATGCTAATGTAGCCAATACTGAAAGACGAGATAGGGGAATTGAAGCTTTAAAACGAGTTGGTTTAGAAAATCGTTTAAATAATAAACCCAATCAACTATCGGGGGGACAACAGCAACGTGTGGCGATCGCTCGTGCTATAGTTAATCGTCCGGTTGTACTTTTAGCTGACGAACCTACGGGCGCTCTTGACTCGCGCACAACTCAAGAAGTATTAGATATTTTTACTGAACTTAATAGTACGGGAATCACAGTGGTAATGGTAACTCATGAACCTGAAGTTGCACGTCAAACAAGGCGGATTGTTTGGTTTCGCGATGGTGAAGTTATTCACTCAAATTTAACTGCTGATGATTTGAGTGTTGTTAGTGGTTAGTTGTTAAGTTAAAGTTAAAGGCATAATTGGATTTTAGATTTTAGATTTTGCGGAAAGTTTGGGGTGTAGATTCTCGAACCCCAAAACTTTCCAAGACGGATTTTGGATTGTATTCAATACATCACATTAAGTACCTAGACAGAATTAATTTAACATTTTATTTAGGCACTAATAAGTAATTAGTAATGAATTAAAACTTCTTACTTGTTACTTAGACAAGGACAGCAAATGTAGAAATTATTTTGTCAATTTACTTATAATAATTATTCAAGTTAGTGCTTTCAATAATGCTTGTAATTTAAGTTGGATTTCTGCAAATTCTTTTTCGGGGTCGGAACCTGGTACAATACCGGCACCCGCATATAGAAGAGATGATTTTGTGTTGCTGTCAATCAATGCCGAACGAATTCCCACGACAAATTCACAATTACCTTGAGAATCAATCCAACCCAAGGGTGCAGCATATAAACCCCTCTCGAAGCTTTCATAACGGCGAATTTCCATACAGGCAATATCGGGTGCAACTCCGGCTACTGCTGGTGTCGGATGCAGTTTAGCGACTATTTGTAAAGGATGCACATTGGGGGGAACTTTGGCGATAATTGGTGTCCACAAATGCTGAATATTTGACAATTGTCGCAATCTAGGCGCTAAAACCTGGGGCAATAAACCTAGACTGAATAACCTTTGAGTAATAAAATCAATTACTAGGGAATGCTCGTGTCTTTCTTTTTCGCTGTTGAGTAGACGATCGGCATTTTTCGCGTCTTCTTGGGGTGTTTTACCTCTGGCAGCACTTCCAGCTAAAGCATCTGCGATTAACTTTTGATTGCGAATGGCAATTAATGTTTCTGGAGAAGCACCGATAAAGTTTTGTCCTTTACCGTTACTTGTGGAAAAAATACAGCAGTTGGGATGTAATTGTCGGAGATTATTTAATGATTTGAATAAGTCGAATGGAGTACTTGATCTAATATTTAAAGCATCCGCTAAAACAATTTTACTATAGTGACCTTTCTGAATACTATCTAAAGCTGATAATACTGATTGTTTGAATTTGATTGGTTTAGTAATCGACTTTTTCGTAAATTCGGTTCTGGAATCATCTACATTAATAAAATCGGATTTTAATTTGTTGATAGCTATAACTTTCTGCCACAAATATTCTAAAGTTTTTTCTATATTTAAATCCGCATTCACTAAAATATTTGCTACTAATATACAGCGGTCATTTTTACGAGTAATTTGCCATTTTGGTAAAAAAATTGTAGCCGCAGAAAAAGGATAATCTTGCTGAAAACAGGTTTCAAAAAAACTAAAGCTACAAAAAAATAAGGGTTTGCTTAAAGAATGGTTTTCATTGCAAAAAATGACTATTTTACTCAAACAATCTTTGATAAAGTTTTCAGCTTGAGAAAAACGTTCTTTGCCTGCAAATTGAAATTTTGTTACCGCTTCAAAAACCGCAATCGCCTCTTTTTTGCTGGGGTTTTCCCAGTAAAAATTAAGCTGATTAGATTTGGATAGTTTCTGGAAAATAACCAAAGGATCTACCGAGTCAATCTCTAAGGCAATGCTAGCTATTTGCGCGTAACTATTCTTAATGCAAGATGCTCGATTATTTTTCAGAAATTGGTATAGTTCATTATTATATACAGAAAACTCGGCAGAACATGGTGAAACTGTCATATTTCTAAAAATAGTAAATTTTTTTGAAGTTCTCTTCCTAAAGCATCATGAATCGTGGTCGTATTTCTACAGGTAGCATATTCAGATGCAGTTTTACTAGCTAGCTGAGGAGACATATCAACGGTGATGTAAAAAACCTCCTTAACTTTGAGCGTTTGTAGATTTTACAGTAGCTCTGGCTCTAAATACAGCCCTGTTAAATCAGTGAACAGTGTTAGCTTTACTCGTGACGCGGTAGCGTCATACAGTAAACACGGGCGTATGGTGTTCTATTAAAACCCCCCACCAACGCGCTCCCACCTTAATACGGTGGGGAAATTAAACTTTTACTGTATAAACGTGACTGATAACTGATAACTGATAACTGTTAAACAAGGGATGTAGGAAAGAGAGATAACTGGTAAAACAGAGGCTATCATGAATAGGCTTGCTACTTTGTATTAGTAGAAAATTTGGCAATTTTATTGATTGCGAGTGATGACTACAAAGCTGATTTTATATCCCAATAAAAAGTTATGGATGGCGGCGATTAAACCGCCAATGTATAGCGTTGCGATTATGCCCATTTGGGTAGGAACTGCTGTTGCTTTTGCGGAAACAAAAGTGCTTCATGGAGCGGTTTTTTGCACGTTTTTAGCTGCGGCAATTTTGATTCTTGTCTGGGAAAATTTGAGTAATGATGTTTTTGATTCCGATACAGGAATTGATATTAATAAATCTCATTCTTTAGTGAGTTTAACAGGCAATAAAAAATTGATATTTTGGCTAGGAAATTGTTTTCTCAGTCTGGGATTATTAGGAATATTAGCAATTAGTTGGTGGCAAAAAGACCTGACTGTAATTGGTATTATTTTGGTCTGTTGCTTTTTAGGATATCTTTACCAAGGACCTCCTTTTCGTTTGGGATACAAAGGTTTAGGGGAAATACTTTGTTTTTTTGCTTTTGGTCCTTTGGCAGTAGAAGCAGCATATTATAGTCAAACTCAAAGTTGGTCTTTAATGAGTTTAGCTGCTTCGTTAATAGTTGGTATTTCCACAACTTTAGTATTGTTTTGTTCTCACTTTCATCAAGTTAAAGAAGACTTAGCAGCAGGTAAACTTTCACCTATTGTTCGTTTGGGAACTCAAACAGGTTCTCAAGTTTTAAATTGCTTAACCAGCAGTATTTATGTGTCGATATTGATATTTGTATTTTGCGGATTTTTTCCCTTATGGACGCTTTTAAGTTTGTTTAGTTTACCTTTCGCTTTACAGTTATGCAATCATGTCGGACAATATCACAATCAACCCTCCAAAGTTAGTAATTCTAAATTCATCGCGATCGCAGTACAATTTTGGTGTTGTTTGTTATTAGGATTGGGTTTTGTTTTGTCAAATTGGTAATTGGTAATTGGTAATTGGTAATTGGTAATTGGTAATGGGTAATTGGTAATGGGTAACTGTCAACTGTCAACTGTCAACTATCAACTATTTTACAAATTTGAATTTCATGTTTATCGTCGAAAATTCGTTACTCCTTTAAATACGGCTCATGGTATTTGGGAATATCGCGATGGTATTATTATTTGTTTGAGTGATGAAACGGGAAAAGTTGGTTGGGGAGAAATTTCTCCTATTAGCTGGTTTGGTTCAGAAACTTTGGAAGAAGCGGTTTCTTTCTGCAAACAATTACCTAAAAAAATTACTCAAGAAGAAATTTTTTCGATTCCCGAAAAATTACCCGCTTGTCAATTTGGATTTGAATCAGCACAAGAAATGATAATACAAAATAATTCTACTTCTGTGTTTTCTCAAAATTTAACCTATAGCGGATTATTAGCTGCTGGAAAAGCTGCTTTAAATCAATGGCAAGAACTATGGAAAAATGGTACAAATACTTTTAAATGGAAAATCGGTGTTTATTCCATTGCTGAGGAATTATCTATTTTTGAGTTACTTATTCGAGAATTACCAGCTTTTACTAAACTGCGATTGGATGCGAATGGAGGTTTGAATTATGACGATGCTCAGATTTGGCTACAAAAATGCGATGATATTGATTTAGAAATCGAATTCATTGAACAGCCACTTTCTGTAAATATGTTTTCAGAAATGTTGGAATTGAGTCGTCGTTACAGCACAAAAATAGCTTTAGATGAATCTGTCGCGACAATTAAACAACTTGAAAACTGTTATCAAAAAGGTTGGCGAGAAATTTTTGTGATCAAAGCGGGTATAATTGGTTCTCCATCACGTTTACGCCAATTTTGTTTAAGTCATCAAATTGATACTGTATTTTCATCAGTTTTTGAAACTTCTATTGGAAGAGAAGCCGCATTATCATTAGCTGTAGAATTATCGCATCAAAAAAGGGCGGTAGGCTTTGGTGTTAATCATTATTTTGCTGAAGATGAGGAAGTTTCTTTGGAACAGTTATGGAAGAAAAGTTGAAATATTTTGTAAATAATGACTGTTTAATTTGCGAAGATAGTCATTTATTTTCCCAATTAATCAACACATTTTATGTAGATATAATCCAGTTTAAACAAGCATATTCTTTTTTACCAAAAATTATTTTAAATGAACGTGAACCAGTACGTTTTTTAGCTGGTTTCTTAGCTGCTTGTAGAGCAAATTGTCAGGTATTTCTGTGCAATCCTGATTGGGGAAAACAAGAATGGCAGCAAGTATTTGATTTAATTAAACCTGATATTATTTGGGGAGTAGTGGGAGCATCTTGCTCCCTAGAAAATAATTCTTACTCCCTAGAAAAATCTTACTCCCTAGAAAATAATTCTTACTCTCTAGAAAAATCTTACTCCCTAGAAAATTTTACTAATAAAAAAGCGGGCAAGATGCCCGCACTACAAATTGATAATCCTAACACCAATTCGCCATTACCCATTACCCATTCCCCATTACCCATTCCCCATTACCAATTTTCACATATAATGATACCCACGGGTGGTTCTGGAGGTAAAATAAAATTTGCCGTACATACCTGGGATACTTTGAAAGCTTCGGTAAAAGGATTTCAAGAGTATTTTCAAGTAGATAAAATCAATGCTTTTTGTGTATTGCCGCTATATCATGTTAGTGGTTTAATGCAATTTATGCGCTGTTTTATCACTGGTGGGAAGTTAGTTATTTTAGCTTTTAAAACTCTTGAAAATAGTAAAAAATTCGATATTACTTCCTTGCTGCTAGAAGATTACGGAAATAAAAACCCCAGAGACACTCTTAACACAGAGGAAAGAGGTAAAGAGAGATTAATAATTGTAGACTGGGATAGGAGTAATAATCTAATTAATAAATTGAATTTTTTTATATCTTTAGTTCCTACTCAGTTAGAACGTTTACTACAAAAATCGGATTTAACTCAATGGCTGAGTAAATTTAAAACTGTGCTTTTAGGAGGTGCGCCAGCTTGGAATGAGTTATTAGAAAAAGCTCGATTTCATGATATTAGATTAGCCCCTACCTATGGAATGACGGAAACCGCTTCCCAAATTGCTACTTTAAAACCAGATGATTTTCTCAAAGGTAAAGTTGGCTGCGGTAAAGTTCTTCCCCACGCAAAAATACAAATTATTGGGGAGAAAGGAGAGTTTTTAAAAACTAATCAAGTTGGTAAAATCAATATTCAAGCCGAGTCTTTAGCTCTTGGTTACTATCCTTTGAATGGTGAAATACAAAGTTATTTGCAAATAAATGATTTGGGTTTTTTAGACGAAAAAGAGTATTTAAATATTGTCGGAAGAAATAGCGACAAGATAATTACTGGTGGAGAAAAAGTTTATCCCGCAGAAGTTGAAGCAGCAATTAGAGCTACTGGAATGGTGGCTGATGTGTGTGTAATTGGTTTGTTCGATACACATTGGGGACAAGTCGTAACGGCTATTTATGTGCCAAATAATTCCACCATTTTAAATGTTCATATTAAAGCTTTAATCCAGGAAAAACTTACTAATTATAAAATTCCTAAATTTTGGATTTCTGTTGATTCATTACCTCGTAATTTTCAAGGTAAAATCAATCGTCAAAAGCTTTATGAAATTGCTGTTTTTACGGAATTATCAATGCAAACTAAAATATAGGGAGACAAAGACGTAGCAGTGCTACGTCTCTACATTATTAATGTGTGTTGCTATTAACGTAATTTTTCTAAACATTTGACGATTTCTGCTGATAATCCTTCTTTTGTCTGTTTGTTGCATCAATACAAACATGACGAGTGATTGCTTTCGCAACTAGTTTATCATTTATATAAATTTGATAATCAATTTCAAACTGTTCAACACGAATTTTTGAAGGAGTTAAGCTAACAACTAATTTATCACCGCAATACATCGGACTCATGAAATCAACATTAGCATGAACGATAGGAAAAGCAGTAGATGGATTTGTAAAAAATTGCTTAATATCAATTCCTAATGATTCTAAAGCTGCTTCGTAAGCTTCGTGACATATACTCAAAACATTCGCAAAGTAGACAACCCCAGCAGCATCGGTATCTTGAAAGCGAATTGTGCGATTATAAATAAAAGACATTGAAAAAGGTTAAAGGTTAAAGGTTAAAGGTTAAAAGTTAGGAGTTAGGAGTTAGTACCACCGGAGTTTGGAATTATAAATATAACATTATTCTCTATTACCCATTATCCATTACCAATTACCCATTACCCATTACCCATTACCGATTACCGATTACCAATTATAAATATCATCAGAATTTGGATTAAGATAAGGACGTTCTAAATCAACTAATTTACAAGCAAAATTCTGATGAATGATGTCTACTTTTTCTGATGGTGAATCAATACCTTTTTCCCATGCTGTAAATAAAGCGTTAGCGAGAATTTGACAACGATTTACACCGAAACTCTGCTTGTTAAGGGGTTTTTCTAGTGGTTGCTCGGCTAAACTTAATCCTGGTGCTAAAAATTTAGTAAATAAAGGTATTTCTGATTGAAAATAAGATTGATGTTCTGTGTAAATGTTTTTAATTAACTTTTGTATAATCGAATAGTCTTGACGCTGAAAATTAAGTATCCCCGAATCATAACGATTGCAACCTAAAGGATGATGGGGAACTTGAAAACTAAAGGGTATTTCCTTAATGTTTAATTGCTGTGTTATGCTGTCCATTAAAGCAATGGCACCTTGGGGATTTAAGTTGAAAAATATACTAGTAGTTTCATAATTGCTCAAGTTATTTGATAAATCATTTTGGTATTTTTGACTTGAGTTACTAACTGCTAAATAGAAGCCGTTATTTAAACGGTTTTTTGGTAATCGGATAGCAATTAAATCATCAATTCTATTGATAGAAGTGTTTGATTCTAAATGGTTTTCTTCGACGTGTAACGTCAAACCACCTTTAGTTACAGCCAAACTGCCATCGGGTTCAATTCGTAATATCTGCCAATCACCATCGTAATAACCTTTACCCCGATTATGTTCGTGTAACAAATTATAAAATTGCCAATCGATTTCAAATACACAATTGTTTTCTAAATCTTGATGTAATAACAAATTGGGATTACTAATATTTGCTGCTAATACACTTTGTAAGGAGTTATTGTAATAAATGCCGTAGAGAAAGTTTCGCAGTAATAAAGTCAGGTATTTGTTTTGTAATACTTTGGAACTTGTTTCTAGTGTTTCTACCATTAAAGCAGGCAAAACAAAAGGTTGATAATCGGGATGAATAATGCAAAAATTAGGTTCTATTTTTATTTTACTAACAATATCAAAGAAGGTATTTAATAAAGAATTTTTGTTATAAGTTATCATGATGATTTTATTTTGATTATGTATGAATAGTAAACGATGAAAAATAAATGCAACCCTTCAGAGAAACAAAAGTTAACAGCAACCATTTTTGATAGATTACTGTTAACTATAAAATTTCAACTAACCAACCTCGGATTAAATTCTAAATTTTAGAATGATAATCCAAAATCCGTCTTGGAAAATTTTGCGGGAAGAGAATCTACACCCCAAACTTTCCGCCAAATCTAAAATCCAAAATTGATTTGATTAACATCCACGCAAGCGGGTTTTTTCGTAATAAAGGGGAATTAAATTGTTTTCCCTTTCAGCCGCATTAATTTTGGCAGATTGTAGAAAAGGTTTAAGAATTTGAAATTCGGATTTACCAAAAATATCCATTACATATTCGGGGGTTCTGATTAAGATATTTTTGGCGAATTCCAAAGTCACTAAACTAGTATGATGTAAGTTTTGCTGGCTCTTAATCTGGCTCTGAATTTGATTTATCAGCGCTAAACCGGCAAACTTGACAATCGACTGGATGAAATCTTTACGGTACTCTAAAATCATTGGGAAAGCTTTCAGATAAGCTTCAGTTAAAGCCAACATCGAAGGTTGAAGAATCTCCAGCGGAATAGCCGCTAATTCCCAAGATTCCTCTAACTCCAAAGTCGAATCTACAACTAAACTCGATAACCAAATTTTCAAGTAACCCGCTAGCAGAATTCCTAAATCGTAGGCAGCATCTCCCCAAGCACAGGCTTCCCAATCAATCAACTTAACTTCTGGATTATCCAACTGCTGCCAACGAGAATGTACTAAAATGTTTTCTAGTTTTAAATCGTTGTGAGTTAAACAACAAGGATTAAATGAAGACGCTAAATCGGCGATCGCGGATTCTAAAATGTCATCATGCTGATAACTAGAGTAAAACGCCAGCCCCGTACTGCTGACTTTACCAAAAATCTCAGGTTCAAGGAAATCTATGCCCTGTGCCGGATTAAAATACTGATAGCGAATCTGCCCAGCTGGAGCAGTAGCCATAAAATCACGGTACTTTTGACGTTTAAAAGTCGCACGATGCAGTGCTGCTAAGGTATCGCCAATCGAACTTGCTAACTCTGGAGGAAAGTATAAGTTCTGTCTGTAATAGCTTTCCAGCCCTCGGTATTCCCAAAGGTAGTTACGCACGAGAATTGAATTTTCCTCGTCGTAATGTACTAATTGTGGAGATAACGCACTTGTATTGCCGAGAACTGGAAAAGATTCAAGCAATTGGTGAAACAGCCATTCATTAAAGAATTCATGGGGGATACCATTGACATCTTGGGCTAGTTCTTGTTTAACCAAAAGCTTGCGATTTGAACCCAAAGTAACCAGTATATTTAAATTCTTACGGCTACTACTGTGTGGCAAATCTGCATCGGCGGTTGCGCCATCTTCTGAGCTACTCAGATCCGCTTCTTGCAGATACTGGATAACGTTTTGAGAAGATAGTGAAAATTTCATTTATGTCTTACTTCCTTAGATTCCTTTAAAATCAGCTTTTTTTGGTTTTGGCTGGAATAATGACAGCATTCCCCAACGAAGCCCGTTTTTTAGAGAATCTCAAAAAAATTAGGATGAGTACTCTCTATTCATATCGGATTTTACTGAGAAAAACTTGCCAAAATGCCAATTAGTTCTTTACTATTGCTTCAAACTTCACTTTCATTACACGGTGAAATCTTTAATATTAATTCAAATTATTACTTCCGCGAATATAGATATTTGTGCTTTAACCTTTTAATGGCTGTTCTTTTCCCAAGATTCCTTTTTTGAACAGTCAGCAGATTCACAAACATGAATATAATTATCTCTTACAACAGCTAACACTCACACAGTACAACAGCTTTTATCTAAATTCCGGAAGAATACAATTATTTTTCTTTACTCGTAGTCTAATAATTACTTTGTCAAACTATCAACAATCCTAATCAACCCAAAATCTACGTAAAACCCTTAGCTTTCTGAGAGAACATTTAACGAAATATTTAAATTTTTTTCTGTTACGCAACATTTCTACACAATATTTCCGTAGTGAATTCCTTGAGGCTTTAAACTGTTATCTTTTATATTTATAGAAATAATTCTTAATATTAAAGGTCAAAGGTCAAAGGTTAGAGGTCAAAGGTCAAAGGTCAAAGGTCAAAGGTTAGAGGTCAAAGGTTAGAGGTCAAAGGTCAAAGGTTAGAGGTCAAAGGTTAGAGGTTAGAAGTCAACTGTCCACTGTCAACTAACTCATGAATAATCAAACAATTATTGCCCAGGTTCAATTTCTCCAGCGTCAAGCAGCTTCTCTGTTACTTTACCAATCTGTATTTGAAGGGGAAGTAGGTAAAGCATTTCTTGATTTATTGCAAACAATACGTTATCCCAATGCTGAAGGGCGGGATTGTCTTCAAGCTTACGGCTATTTCTTCAAAACTTTGGCACTTCAAAATCAAAATTGGGAAGAATATTTGATTTGTCAAATTTTAGTAAATGATAATCCTTTTAGCACTCAAGCCCAATTAGCATTAGAAAGTTTACCTCCGGCTTTAATTGCAGCAGCGAAACACGATTTACAGGCTTTGCAAAGCTTCCATGAATGCAGTGTTGCTTGTCTAAGTGAATGGGTGCAGTCTATAGCCCGTCTACCCATATTGCCGATTGTATGGTACACAGAACAGCAGAAAACAGAAGCAAACGAACAACTACCAATAATAGAGAAATTGAGAATTTTACCTGATTGGCGTGATGCTGTGGAAGACTTAACAGCATTTTATCGAAATTACGGTATGGGTATTTTTGCTGAGTATAAAGCTTTTCGCTGGCAACAGGGTGAGTTTATTGGTATCCGCCATCCCGATCCAGTAAAATTAAATGAATTAGTTGGTTATGAATCTCAAAAACAAACTTTAGTCAAAAACACAGAATTTTTATTATCAGGACAACTGGCGCTGCACGTTTTACTTTACGGTAGTCGCGGTAGTGGAAAATCTTCCTTAGTAAAAGCTTTATTAAATGAATACGCTCACCTGAATTTACGCTTGATAGAAGTTGCCAAATCTGAATTAAAAGACTTACCACAAATTGTCGAGCTTTTATGGAATAAACCACAAAAATTTATCATCTTTGTTGATGACTTATCCTTTGAAGATTCCGACGACACTTTCAAAGCATTCAAAGTCGTCTTAGAAGGAAGTTTAACAGCGCGATCCCAAAATGTGGTGGTTTACGCAACTTCAAATCGCCGTCACTTAATTCGGGAGTTTTTCGCAGACAGACCCCGCCCCAAAGATTCCGATGAAGTCAATGCTTGGGATAGCGTACAGGAAAAGCTTTCATTTAGCGATCGCTTTGGCTTGACATTAACTTTTGAACCTGCTTCCCAAAATGCTTATTTACAAATTGTTCAACATCTGGTAAAACTATCTAACATCGAAATTAGTACAGAAGAACTAAAGCATCAAGCTTTGCAATGGGCAACTCGTCATAATGGACGTTCCGGAAGAACTGCAAGACAATTTGTAGATTTTTTAAAAGCGGAAAAAACAATTGCTCAACATGAAAACTAAAAATAACAGGTAGCTTAGCTTCCCGAACCAACTAATCCCGATTTTTTTAATAATCTTTTTAAGTAGATATATTGACTTATTAGTTAATTTTTTATACTCATATTTAAGTTGTATTAGCAAAACAATTACATCAGGGTTCTTAAAATCCGGATGTGAACTGTGATACACCGGCAACATATTTTGATAAATGAATTATGCTAAAAACAAGCAATATGCACGACTCTATGGTCAGCAATCGATTTATTATAGGTATAGTTGCCTTTGGGGTGAGTTTTGGGTTAACTTTAGTGTTCACCTGGAATTTTTATAGTGCGATTTTTACGGGCATCATAACTATACTTGCTACATATACGGCGACATTTATCGTAGATAAACGACGTAGAAATTATGAATTATTAGTTTTAGATTCTTTTGTAAAACGAATCAAAGAACTGGAAAATATCCAACATGGTATGACAGTAGAAGTTTCTCAGCTAGAAAGCCATCGTCGGAATTTAGTTACTGAGTCAAATCAATTACAAAACCAAATTGGCGATCGCCGTAATCAAAGAGATTCGGTAAATCGGGAATTAAGCACTTTTGCGCTTCAGAAAAAACAATTAGAATCGGAAGTCATCTATCTACAGAATGAAATCAAAAATATCGAAAAATTGAAAGAAGAAGCAAATAACTCTTTTGCGAATATTTCAGCAGAAAAACGGCGTTTGGATTTAAATTGCAATGTATCGAAAGCTGAAATCACCCAATTGCACGGTACAATTGGCGAACTTCTTCAAGAAAAGGAAGAATTAGAAAATAATTTAACTTTACTGTCGAGACTCAAACCGCAGTTAGAAGAAAAATTATATGAGTTGCGAGTGCAGCTTCAAGAATTAGAAAGTGAAGAGAAAAAGCAAAAAGAAGTATTATTTAGTAATAACGAGCAACAACAAAGATTAGAGAATCAATTAAAGTTATTAAAAAGCCAAAAAGCAGAAGCAAAAAAAATTTTAGAACAATTACAAGGACAAACTTCATTACTTCAAGAAGAAAGGGACTTATTACAAAATCAAGTTTGGGAATTACTGCAACAATTAGAAAACTTGAATCAGCAGCCATCCATTATTCAAGTAGGGGACTCAGAAACAGAAGAGTTTCCTTTTGCTGATTTAGTCGAAACGATTTCCATTGAGCCAGAAGAGACAGTAAAGAATATATCATCACAATTAGCCGAAGAATGGACGGATTTACTAAACAACTTACCAGTACATGAAATTCAGGTATTAAAAGCAGTATTAGAACAAAATAATCCTAATCCTGTGATTAAAAAGATAGCCGAAGAAAATATTACCATGCCAAACTTATTAATTGATGCTATCAACGAACGTGCGAAAGATGCCATTGGTGAACTAATAATTGCAACTGCTGATGATATCCCTCAAATTTATCAAGAATATCAGCAGAATATTCAAGAATTGATTGCAATATCCGAACAAATAAAAAATAAACACGCTTCATCTAATTAAGATTGCTGAAATTATTTTAATTATTATAAATCATTTTTTAATTCATCCGGTTTTAGATTAATCTTGAAACAGATAAATCATGTAGAGAGCGAGTGTATTGCGACATTTCCAATATTTTGAATTTACTACTAGCGATATGCTATATAGTAGCTAGCAGCATAAAATTATGGGAATAATTCAAAATTCCCAAAACCCAAAATCAAAAATCCAAAATCGAATGACAAAGCCAAAAATATCTAAAAAAGTATCTACAGCTTTGATAAACTCTTTAGGTGCAGGGGTAGTACCCAGAGTTGGATTAGAACATATCGCAGTAGGTAGAGAAAAAGAATTAAATAGCCTGTTACAAAACATCGAAGATGTTGCAGAAGGAGTTGCAGCATTTCGATTTGTAATTGGTAATTATGGTTCCGGTAAAAGTTTTATACTGCAACTTATTCGTAATCGAGCCATGGAATTGGGTTTTGTTGTTACTGATGCCGATTTATCTGATAAAAGACGATTAGCAGGAACTAATAATGAAGGTTTGGCTACTTATCGAGAATTAATGAGTCGTCTAGCAACAAAAACTCGTCCCGATGGTGGTGCTTTGGTTTCTATTTTGGAAGGATGGATTAATAAAATCCAGCAGGAAGTAGTTAAAGAAACTGAGATGCGTCCAAATGATCAAGGTTTTGACGATACAGTAGAAACCAAAATTAGAGAAGTAATTCAATATATCGAAGATTTAGTCCACGGATTTGATTTTGGTAGCGTAATTGTTGCTTATTGGAGAGGATATCGTTTGGATGACGATGATTTGAAAAATGCAGCATTGCGGTGGTTGAGAGGAGAATTTAATACTAAAACTGAAGCCAGAACGGCTTTAGGAGTACGAGTAATTATTGATGATGAAAGTTGGTATGACTACCTAAAATTATGGGCGAAATTTGTTGCTGAAATTGGCTATAAAGGACTTTTAGTGTTATTAGATGAAGCGGTGCATTTATATCAAATTTCACCTACAGTCAGTCGCGAGAAAAACTACAACAGACTGTTAGGAATTTTCAACGATACAATGCAGTGTAAAGCCGAACATTTAGGGGTATTTATTGGCGGAACTGTGAAGTTTTTAGAAGACCCAAATCGTGGTTTATTTTCTGATTCAGCTTGGCGAAGACGTACTAAAGAAAGTCGTTTTGTCGCCAAAGCAGGAGTACAAGAATTTAACGGTCCTGTAATGAAATTGAATCCTTTAAGTGAATCAGAAGTTTTAAAATTATTAGAGAATTTAGCTGATATTCACGCTCTTAACTACAATTATAAAAAAGCTTTGACTAACAAAGATTTAAACGAATTTGTCCAAGAGATTATTAACCGTTTAGGGGCTGAAGCTTTACTTACTCCCGGCGAAATTGTCCGCGACTTTATCAGTATATTGAATATTTTGCATCAAAATCCCCAGATTACTTTAGGCAAGATAATTCATGATTCAGAATTTCAACCGAGTAAATTAGGCGCAAATACAGAAGTTGATGAAGATAATGTTGCTGAATTTACTTTGTAAATAGTGCATAAGGCATTAAAAAGTATTTTATCCCACAAAAATATCAAATAAATTGGTTTGCTATAAACTTTATTTATTTTTATAGCGAAATAGCATTTTATTGTATAACTTAATAGATTGAAATCAAATAATTCAAATATTTTTTATTAAATAAGAGAGTGAAATTAAACCAATGCGCCTGTAAGCTTTAATTTGGGAAAAGGTTAAATACTTCAGACTCATACCTATTCCCAAAGCCCCATTCCCATATATTTTATAACTCGTAATCTCTATGCAACTTGTTCACGGCTTACATTTTAGGAACCTGCGCGGGGATTTATTTGGTGGTTTGACTGCTGCAATTGTTGCTTTACCATTAGCTTTAGCGTTTGGGGTTTCAGTATCACCGGATGATGGAGCAATTATGGGGCTGTACGGTGCTGTTTTTATTGGTTTTTTTGCAGCATTGTTCGGTGGAACTCCAGCGCAAATTTCCGGTCCCACAGGTCCGATGACGGTAGTAATGGCGACAGTGTTTAGTACCCTCGTGAATAAAAATCCAGAGACGGGTTTAGGGATGGCT
The DNA here is from genome assembly GCA_012033205.1 of Richelia sp. SL_2_1. Taxonomy (GTDB): domain Bacteria; phylum Cyanobacteriota; class Cyanobacteriia; order Cyanobacteriales; family Nostocaceae; genus Rivularia. The sequence continues at coordinate 26,428 of JAAUSO010000037.1, forward strand.
TTTACAGTGGTGATGTTGGGAGGAATATTTCAAATTATTTTTGGAGTGTTGCGTTTAGGGAAATATATCACCTTAATGCCTTACACCGTCATTTCCGGTTTTATGTCGGGGATTGGATTTATTATTTTATTTCTCCAAATCGGACCATTTTTTGGACATCCAGGTTCTGCAAATGTAATTCAATCGCTGCAAAATCTTTCCAAGTTTGTAAATAATCCCAATCCGGTAGCAACAGGTTTGGGTGCTTTAACGCTAATTATAGTATTTGGTTCTCCTGCAAAATTAAATCGGATTATTCCCGCACCTTTATTAGCCTTGGTTGTTTGTACGCTGATTTCCGTTTTTGTATTTCCCGATAGCGGTATCCCAATCATCGGCAAGATTCCCACAGGTTTACCCAAGCTGCGATTACCGTTATTTGATCTAGATCAAATCCGGAACATGGTAGGTTATGGTTTCATGTTGGCAACTTTAGGCTCTATAGACTCGCTGTTAACCTCCTTAGTGGCGGACAATATTACCCGTACAACTCATGATTCCGATAAAGAATTAATCGGACAAGGAATCGGTAACTTATTCGCCGGTTTATTCGGAGGATTACCGGGTGCAGGTGCAACAATGCGAACCGTTGTCAACGTCCGTGCTGGGGGGAAAACTCCGATTTCGGGGATGGTTCACGCTTTAGTGCTGTTAGTAATTGTTCTCGGTGCAGGGAAATTAACCGAAAATATTCCGAATTCAGTCTTAGCGGGTATTTTAATCAAAGTTGGTATCGATATTATCGATTGGAGTTTTCTGAAACGCGCCCATATGATATCAATGCGGGCAACTTGGTTAATGTATGGGGTATTATTTCTCACAGTTTTTGTCGATTTAATTACTGCTGTCGCGGTGGGAGTATTTTGTGCTAATTTATTAACTCTCAAGCGTTTATCCGATTTACAAGCCAAAGAAGTTCAAGCAGTCACAATTCCTAATCAGAATAATCACAAATTGCGTTTGAGTAGTAGAGAAGAAGAGATTTTAAAGCAAGCCAGAGGTCGGATTTTATTATTTCATCTTAGTGGTCCGATGAGTTTTGGTGCAGCAAAAGCCATCTCGCAGCAAATGTCAATTGTAGAAGATTATGATATTTTAATTTTGGAATTAAGCGAAGTACCTTATGTTGGTGTAACTGCTAGTTTAGCTATAGAAAACATGGTTAAAGAAGCCTACGAAAATCGACGAACAGTATATCTTGTCGGGGCTAGCGGTATAGTAGAAGATAGATTGTTACGCTTGAAAATCTTGCGACGAGTACTAGAACAAAATCCAGTAGCTACACGTTTAGAAGCTTTAGAAAAAGGGATAGTTCTTGTTAGTCAGCATCAGGGAAATTCGAGTAATGGTTAGTTATAGGACTTACGCAACTGGCATATTTTATTGTAGGGTGCTGTGACACTTATAGAAATTCTGAACGTAGTAATAATGCTTGTAGTGTCACGCACCAACTACCGATTGTGACACTTGCGTAAGTCCTGAGTTATTTGAACCTAGTTTAATCAAGTTTAATTCCGTTGTAATCCTTGAATCGTTCACCGCGATATCAAACCCAGAAATATTTTACTCACAAACCGTTCCGGCAATAGCATTTTAACGTCGGGTAATTCCTGTAGTCAAATCCAATTAATTTTCGATTTGAGATTTTGCATTAATTACCCAACTTTGGCAACAACATCGGGATTATTTGCCAAACGTCCATCTTCCATGTATATAATTCTATCAGCGATATCAAGAATGCGGTTATCGTGGGTAACTAGTAAAATCGTACAACCTTTCTCTTTCGCGAGGCTCTGCATCAATTCCACCACATCACGACCGGATTTTTTATCTAATGCCGCTGTCGGCTCGTCAGCAAGAACTATTTTCGGTTCTGCCACTAAAGCTCTTGCGATCGCAACTCTTTGTTTTTGTCCTCCCGATAGGTCATCGGGGTAATAATTTACACGGTCTCCCAATCCTACCGCTTCCAGCATTTCAATAGAATGTTTTTTCATTTGGGCTGGGGAAATACCTTTGTGTACTTCCAAACCCATTCTTACATTTTGCAAAGCTGTTAAACTACCGTGTAAGTTGTGCGCTTGAAAGATATAACCGTTACTGCGTCTTGCTTGCGTTAACTTAAATGCACTAGCACCGCATAACTCTTGTCCCAAAACCTTTAAACTACCAGATTGAGCAGAGCGCAAACCTCCCGCTAAGGTTAACAGTGTAGTTTTACCAGAACCAGAAGGTCCCGTCATAATGATGATTTCACCAGCATTGATTTCTAAATTGATATCAAATAATACCTGCTTGCGGAGTTTTCCCTTACCGAAAAAATGGTCAAGATTTTCAATAGAAATTACAGAAGACATGGGAATAGGTTAAAGGTTAAAGGTTAAAGGTTAAAGGTTAAAGGTTAAAGGTTAAAGGTTGACAGTGGTTAGTTGATGGTTGACAGTTAATTTCTCACATCCCCCCCCATCACCCCATCAGTCCCAACGATAAATTTAAATTAGAACATATCAGCAGGATCTGCTGACTGGACTTTACGAGTTGCGATCGCGCCGGAGATGGCACACATAATTACGGTTAAGATAAATACGGTGGTTGCTCTTGCTATGGTCATGGCGATCGGTAAGTTGGTGGCTTTTTTTGTTAGTTGATAAAGTCCCAAAGGTAGCAGGGAACCTGGGATAAAACCTAACAGTGCTAAAATCAATGCTTCTTCAAATACTACACCCAATAAGTAAAAATTGCGATATCCCATTGCTTTGAATGTAGCGTATTCTTTCATATGAGCATTGACATCGGTAGAAAGAACTTGATAAACAATAATTACGCCGACTATAAATCCCATTGCCGTACCCAAACCAAAGATAAAACCGATGGGAGATTCTGTTGACCAAAAGTTATTTTCAAATTGAATAAATTCTTTATGGGTAAGAACTTTAATATCGTCAAAATCTCGGAACCGATATTTTAAATCTTGAGCAATTTTTTCAGAATCATAGCCTTCTTCTACATTAATTAAAGCAAGATTAATACTGCTGGCTTTTCGTTTGGGAAATAATCTTAAAAAATTATCCCCGCTAGTAATTAAATTACCATCCGCACCAAAGGAAGTTCCTAAAAAAACAGTCCTCTCAGGTTTACACTCCGTCCTTCAATTTCTGTATTTGCAGTTTTTCCTTGTTCAATTTGAGCTATAACTTCTGTATATTTTCCTTTGGTTCCTCTATCAAATAAGTAAGTATCTGGTAGCTTGATTAATGGCAATTGTTGCTTTAATTCTGGTAAATCTAAAGCCGGTTCATCTGGCTGGATTCCTAATACTTGAATTGAAGTTTCTTTGCGAGTTTGGGGATTTTTCCATTTTACAACATTCACATACATGGGTTCTGCTGATTTCACCCCCTTTATATCTTTTGCTTGATATAATCTTCGTCGCGAAAATGTCGATAAACTCTGCATATTTTTAGCTTTAGGACTAATCAATACAATATCTGTATTTAAAGACCTATTCAGTCGAGTATTACTATCAAATAATGCTCCTTGGAAACCAAGCTGCATGAACATCAAAACATCGGCAAATGCAATACCGGAAATTGCTACTAATAATCTACCTTTTTCATGATTTAATTGCAGCCATCCTAAAGGAGTGCGTCGCCGTAATTGTTGAATAAATCCAATCATAATTAATTTTAGATTTTAGATGTTTTACACAGAAGTCGGGTTTTTATTACAATTGTCTACTGTGACAGATATTTATCCTAAAAACCCGACTTCTCAACTCACCAGCTATTACTGTTTATTGCTCAATTCTTACTTCAACTTGCAAATTAGTAAACTTGCTTGCTATCTCCTTATATTTATCATTCAAACTCACACGAACTTCTACAACTTTTGCATCAATATTCTCGCTGGGGTCGGTATTTATAACACTTTGACGACGTATTTTGGAACCAATCCAATCCACCGTTCCTTGTAATTCAGTTGGTAAAGAATTACTAGTAATTGTCACTTTTTGTCCGATTTTAACTTTACTAATATCTGTTTGATAAACTTCCGCATTCGCATACATCTGAGAGGTTTGTCCAATCTCGACAATCCCGTTATTTGAAACAACTTCCCCCCCACGAGTATGTATTTCCAACACTTCACCAGCTTGGGGACTCCTGACGTATACTTGTTTGAGCTTCTCTTTAGCTTGATTTACAGCCGCTACAGCATCGTTAACCTCAGCGGATGCTGCTTGTACGTCTACTGAACGCACTTCCGAAACACTGTTTAATGTCGCTTCCGCTTCGCTAATTTGCTTGCTTCCGGTACTGTTTATCCGTTTTAAAGCAGTTTCGGCTTCGCTAATTTGTTTGGTTCCTGTCGCTTCAATTCTTGTTAAAATAGCTTTTGCTTCACTAAGTTGTTTCTGGGTTGTTTCCATCCCTAGACGCTTGCTATCAAAAACCGAGCGAGATATAGCACCATCGTTATATAGTTTTTCATAGCGTTGATATTCGGCTTGTGCGTTTCTCACTTCCGCTTCAATTCTCTCAATTGTTGCTTGTTGAGCCGCAATATCCCCTTCTAACTGAGCCTTTAAGCGGATAACTACATCAGCTTGACTCGCTCTGTCACCCTCTAATTGTGCTTCTAAACGAGCAATTGTCGCTTTTTGAGCCGCAATATCACCGCTTTTTGCTCCCGCTCTCACTTTCGCTAAGTTAGCTTGAGCAATTTTTACCTGTTGTTCGGCTTTAACAACATCTGCTTGCAGTCTAGCTTTGTTATCGAGAACTGCAATTATTTGTCCAGACTCAATTTTGTCTCCCTCCTTCACCAAAAGTTGTTCGACTCGATTTTCTTGACTAGATGTCGGTGCGGAAACTTTAACAATCTCTCCATTAGGTTCTAAACTTCCTAAAGCCGTAATGACAGTAATTTCAGGTATCCTAACTTCAGCTTCTTTTGCTGCATTAATTTCCGCTGTCTGAAATTGCCTGTAAGTCGTGACACCACCAACAGCAATTGTTGCGGTAATTAACACCATCAACAGCTGCCGAGAACTCGGTTTGAACGAGAAACTATTATTACTATTCGCTGCTGTATCGCGCACCATTGGGTGCCTCCTGGATACGATAATAAAAATGGACTAATCGGTTTAGCTATACTTATAAACTAAACTGTATAGTACAATAATGTCAAGGGGTATTTAACTAAATTCCCCCAACCCTACTCCCTATGAAAGAATCACAACTATCCGAAAAAGCCGAAGTTATTTTAAAAGGAGCAATACAAGAATTTTTAGTCCATGGCTTTGCAGCTACAACCATGGATGGAGTCGCAGCGACAGCTAAAGTATCTAAAACAACGGTGTATAGCTATTTTCAGGATAAGGAAAGTTTATTTTTAGCTTTAATTGAGCGATTAATACAAAAGAAATACCAAGCAGTATTTAATCCTCAAAAAGCTCAATCAATTCATATAGAAGCAAGCATTCTTCTGCATCGTTTAGCAAACAGTATGTTAGAAGCGATGATGGGCGACCAAGAAGCGCTAGGATTATTAAGAATAATTATCGGTGAATCAGGACGTTTCCCCCAATTAGCCCAAGCTTTTCTGCGTAACTTTCAAAAATCGGTTTTAAAAGATTTAACCCAATTATTCGAGTCTCGTACCGAGCTAAATTTACCCGATGCAGAAGTAGCAGCCAGAATATTCATGGGGACATTTATGCACTTCGTGATGACAAGTGAAGTGTTACACGGTAAAGATATTATGCCAATCGAACGAGACAGGCTAATTAACAACTTAATTTATTTATTAACGAGCAATCAAACCATTACAGCTACAAAACATAAGTCTAATAGATGTAACCGTAGCGATTCAGGTAAATTCCAGCCAGATTACAAATCCGAGCCAAAACGTTTACGTTCCATGAGACTTACTGATACAGCTTGGGAAAAATTAGACTTAATCGCAAAAGAAAATCAACTCAGCCGCAGTGAAGTTATTGAAATGTTTGCTCGTGGTGAAGGATTGGAGGTTAAGGAATAACTTTTGTATATACATGGAGAGCGCTCCAATTTCAGCATTGACTTGTTTTGTATATACACGGAATAGTTGACAGTTGTTATTTTCCACTATCTACTAACCACTAACCACTACCCATCCATAGGTTATAACCAACATAACAAGGGTTAATGTCCACTGTCCCCTACCACGGTAAACGGCTACCATCCCAAGAGAAAAATTCGCCGCTATCTTCTGGTTTCAAGTTAGCTATGACACTGAGTAATTGCTCAACGGTGCGTTTGACGGGGAATAATTTTTCTGGGGGTACGTTGCGTTGAAATGGCTGGGAAAGGTTGGTATCTGTTGTACCGGGATGCAAAGTTACAACAATGGTTTTGGGGCATCTTCTACTATATTCTATTGCGGTGGTTCGCATAAACATATTTAATGCTGCTTTCGATGCTCGATATCCATACCATCCACCTAAATTGTTATCACCGATACTACCTACCTTGGCAGAAATACAGGCAAAAATATTTTTTTCATCATGCTTAAATAAAGGTTGTAGGTGTTTAGCTAATAAAATTCCTCCCATACTATTTACTTGAAAATAACGGATTAAATTTTCTGGATTAATTTGTCGCAGGCTTTTTTCTGGTTGCATTTCATTTTCATGTAAAATTCCTACGCAGTTAATTACTAGATGCAATTTATCTATTTCTGCTGTGATTTTTTCCACAACTGCTGATATTTGTGACTCTTGGGTAATATCCATTGAGAAACAAACTAATTTATCGGAATATTCTCTGTGCAGAGTCATTAATTCAGCCGCAGTATCAGCATTACGATAGGTAGCGAAAATTCTCGCAATATTATTATCTAGCAATAAAGTTTTGACAAACCCAAGCCAATACCTTGGCTAGCACCGACAATTAAAGCGTTTGCATTGCGAATTTCTTTCATTACTGCTAGGACTTATAAGTTATGAGTGTTAGTAATTCGTAGTGGCAGCGTCTCGCTCCCTGTTAGTGCGATAGCAACGAGTGAAACCCAACCTCTAGCTTGCTCCCTATTTTGCCCAAAAACCATGTATTTAACCACACTACATATATCAACTTTTTTTGAAATAATAGTATGATATTCATCAAGAAAAGTTGATTGGTATTTTACAACAAGGAAAATAAAACTAAATGACGATAAAAGTTGCCATTAACGGATTTGGTAGAATTGGTCGGTTGGATTTGAGAGCGGGGTGGGGTTGCTCGGAAATGGAGTTTGTCCACATCAATGAAATCAACGGAGGAGTGCAGACTTCTGCTCATTTGCTCAAATATGACTCGGTTCACGGACGCTGGGACAAGGAAATAACAGCAAAAGATGACCAAATTTTGATTGAAGGTAAGTCTATCAGTTTTAGCGAGTATAGCAAACCGGGGGATGTAGACTGGGCTGATTTGGGAGTAGATATCGTCCTGGAATGCTCAGGTAAATTTAAAACCTTTGAAGACTTAGCTCCCTATTTTGAAAAAGGTGTAAAAAAGGTCATAGTTGCGGCTCCCGTGAAGAAAGAAGCCTTGAATATTGTTATGGGAGTCAATGACCACTTATATGAACCAGAAAAACATCACTTACTCACAGCAGCATCTTGTACTACCAACTGTTTAGCTCCCATCGTAAAAGTGATTCATGAAGGGTTAGGTATTAAACATGGCTTAATTACCACGATTCATGACCATACAAATACGCAGACAATAGTGGATGCTCCCCATAAAGACCTACGACGGGCTAGAGCCACTGGAATGTCTTTAATACCCACGACAACAGGTTCAGCTACAGCCATTGGACTCATTTATCCTGAATTGAATGGAAAACTCAACGGCTTGGCAGTGCGAGTACCTTTATTGAATGCATCCTTAACAGATTGTGTATTTGAAGTTACTAGACCTACAACAGTAGAAGAAGTCAACAGTTTACTCAAAACAGCAGCATCCGGGGAACTTAAAGGAATTTTGGGTTACGAAGAACTACCACTAGTCTCCATCGACTACAAAGATGATCCTCGTTCATCGATTATTGATGCTCTTTCCACAATGGTGGTGAACCAAACCCAAGTCAAGATTCTCTCTTGGTATGACAACGAATGGGGTTATTCCAATCGCATGGTTGAACTAGCTCGAAAAGTCGCTACCACAATTTAGCTGTCCAATTCCAAATCCTCTCACCCAAAATTCCCATGACTTCCACTGCATCAAGCGCCAACTTGAGGAATTACGTCTTAGTCACCCTTGCTTATTGGGGCTTCACCATTACCGATGGAGCGCTACGGATGTTGGTGTTACTATACTTCAATCAAATTGGTTACACCCCGATTCAAATCGCTTCTTTATTTTTGTTCTATGAAATATTTGGTGTCGTCACCAACTTTTTTGGTGGCTGGATTGGCTCTAAATTTGGTTTAAAGTTAACTTTGTACTTGGGCATTGGTTTACAAGTATTTTCGATGGTAATGCTATCCGGGCTTAATCAGAGTTGGGAGCAATGGTTTGCAGTATTATTTGTAATGGTTGCCCAGGCTTTCTCTGGAATAGCTAAAGACCTAACTAAGATGAGTTCCAAGAGTGCAATTCGTTTGGTTGTACCCCAGGATGCTCAATCTGCCTTGTTTAAGTGGGTGGCAATCCTTACAGGTTCAAAAAATGCTCTCAAAGGATTTGGCTTTTTCCTTGGTGCTGCACTGCTCTCCTGGTTTGGTTTTGTACCAACCTTGTGGATTATGTCAGCAGGTTTATTCCTGTTGATGTTTAGCGGCTTAATGCTACCGAATGGCATGGGCAAAATCAAGAAGAAAATCCAATTTAGTCAATTGTTCTCCAAAAGTCCGGAAATTAATATTCTTTCGGCTGCTAGATTCTTTCTCTTCGGTTCGCGAGATGTATGGTTTGTCGTCGGATTGCCCGTATTTTTACGGGAGGTACTTGGCTGGTCATTTTGGCAAGTCGGGGGATTCCTCGCAGTTTGGGTAATTGGTTATGGTATTGTCCAATCTACCGCACCCATAATTTTACAACGATTTGGTTCCGGTAAACCTCCTCAAGCCAAAACTATTCAATTTTGGACATTTACCTTAACAGCAGTTCCAGCCCTAATTGCGATCGCGCTGCAAGTTGGTATTGAACCGAACACTGTAATTATCAGTGGCTTATTGTTATTTGGTTTGATATTTGCCTTTAATTCCGCAGTCCATTCCTATTTAGTGCTTGCTTTTACTGATGATGATCAGGTGGCTTTGAATGTAGGCTTTTACTACATGGCAAATTCAGCCGGAAGATTAGCAGGAACAGTATTATCTGGTTTAGTTTACCAACAGTTTGGTTTAGTTGGTTGTCTGTGGACTTCCATGGTATGTGTATTAGCAGCAGGATTAGTTTCCATCAAATTACCTGATCCCCAGCCCAGCAAGGAAATCGCTTGGAAAGCCGGTGGGGGTGATTAATAATGAGGTACAGCATTATATTATAAAGCAATGCGTGGGATGGGCATCCCTGCCCGTCCGAATCTGCCTGATAAAGATTAAATATGCTGTATTTGATATTTTTAGTTTATAACTAGTCGATAATTTGGTAACTTATCCAAGCTTGCCAAAAAATGTATATTGACAATATTCCTAAAAATATACGTAAGACAAGACTTACAGTAGAATCGGGCAACTTTGGCAATGTACGGGTACTAATCTGCGCTCCTAAAATACCGCCACATCCTAAAACTATACCTGGAATAAACAAGATATTTCCTTTTAAAGTGTGTCCGATGCAAGCGACTAAAGCTGTAATCACGATAACACCAAGACTTGTCTGAATAGCAACTTTAATTTCTTCTTTTAAAAGTAACATTTGCATCGGTACCATAATTGTACCGCCGCCCAAACCAAATAAACCCGCTAAAACTCCCGCCGAGCCTCCCGTACCAATTCTAGATATGATTGGATTAAATGTTACTTTTGTACTTTCTATTTCCACAGCAGCTAATTTTTTGCGTAAATCTATTAGATAAATGTTAGCGAGTAGGATAATACCGAAAGTAAAAAGGATGATATGGGGTGGAATTCGGTTAGCAAAATATACTCCAATACCAGTTGTTAAAAAAGCCGGGATTCCTAAATAAATAATTTTTTCCCAATTCAAATAACCCATTAACCAATTTTGTACACTTCCAGAAATTGCTGCGATCGCAATAAACAAACTACTGGTAGCAATAGCTTCAACAGGTGTATAACCCAACGTTACCATCAACGGAATAGTCACAATACCACCACCAATTCCCAGCAGTCCCGATATCATGCCGCTGATTAAACCACCAACTGCCAATATTAACCACACAAAATCAATCATATTTAAGTATTTATTCAAAAATAGGGATTAGGGAACAGAGAATAGGGAATAGGGAGTAGTACAACTCAGCAGAATTGACACTACCATTCAAAATCACTGAGAAGCTCCTAACATAAGCTTTTTTCCTCTAACCTTTAACCTCTAACCTCTAACCTTTAACCTTTAACCTTTAACCTTTAACCTCTAACCTTTAACCTTGTACTATTACCGGATGACTAACAACAGCTCCATAAAGCAATCCTTTATCGTTCCAAGGAACCGTTAAAGGCTGAGTATTACCCAAGTTATCTGTAGCGCGAGCTTGCAGAAAATATTTACCTGGAACTGGATTCCAATCAACGTCCCACCGTACCCATGCAAAGGGAAAATTCGGTTCTCGCAATCGTGCCAATTGCCAAGTTTTACCGCCATCTAAACTAACTTCTACCCGGACAATTTTTCCTTTACCAGACCACGAACGTCCTCGCAACAGGTAAGGTTTAGCCTTGAGCGTCGCTGACCAACCTAATTCAAAAGCGCTCTTAACATTTTGAGAGGTAATTAATTTACCTTGTGGTGGATACTCCGAACCAACGAGAACTGCTTGCTTAGCAATCCACTCGCTGTATATAGGCTCAGAAGAAACTTCAATACGCTCAATCCATTTCACATTAGCGTTTCCAGCCCAACCAGGAAATATTGCCCGACATGGGCTACCGTGATCTAAAGGTAGAGGTTCCCCATTCATTGCATAGACTATCAGCGAATTATCCATTTTGGCTTTGGCAATTGGTACTACAAAACTGTAGTTAGATTGCTTCGCTTTTACAGAATCGAGGGGATCGATATCTTTACCTTGAATTAGCACATCCACGGCATTCGATTTCAATCCAGCACGCTCTAATAATAAGCCAAGGGGGACTCCAGTCCATTCAGCGACACCAATTGCACCTAATCTCCACCGCGCTCCAGAAAAGGGTTTATTGTATACTTCCTCAAAGAAAATTCGTCCGTTCGCAGCACATTCAATAGCGCTAGTAACGGAGATTGAGGGCATACCGATAATATCATCGTAGGTAAATTCGCAGGGTTGATTGATACCAGTACCCCCAAGTTGCAAGCGCCAGGTAGAGGGATCGAAAGTCGGAGGTTTACTACGATTATGGACGTAGAACCAATCGTTGGGGACTAGATAACCACGTCCATACATCGCTTCCCAGTTCATCTCCAAAGTGCCACTACTATGAGAAATATATCCTGGTGGTAATGGCTTAATTATTTTACTTTCCTTGCTTTTAAAGGATTTCGAGCCAATTTGCTGACCTTGAGCGGACGCGGGTACAGCCAACCCCCCCATAGCTGTTGCTCCAGCAATACTCCCTAATATTCGCAGAAAACGCTGACGAGATAAACCCAAATATCGACTTTTTTGCCAGATATACTGGTCAACTCGTGCTTGTAGATAATCCTCTTGATCGAAGTCATTGCTCAAACTATTACCTCTTTTGTAGGGAATGGGGGATGGGGGAACAAGGGGATGGGGGGAAATAAATACGAACTGTCAACTGTCAACTAACTCCTCACTCCTCACTCCTCACTCCTCACTCTTAACTCTCTTTCACCGTCCAAACACCTGTCGCTTCATCTTGTTTGTAAGAGGATAAATAATGTTCAACTTTGTTGCGAGCTATCTGTGAAATTGCATCTAAAAAGCGATCGCAATCTGTAAAGGTATTGTACACGGCGAAGCTGGCTCGAATAATGGTAGGAATGTTGCGGGTAATTCCGTTTTCTACTTCGGCAGCAATTTCTAAATCTCGTTGATCGGAAATATTTTTCAGTTTGCGGATGTATTCGTAGGTGCAGAAAGCTCCGGCTCGGACTCCAATTCCGTATTCTTGAGCAAGAATTTCTGCTACTAAACGTCCATCAAACCCATCAATATCAAAAGGAATAACATGGGCTATATCCTCTCCGGTAATATGTACTCTGACACCTGGAATCTGCCGCAGTCGTGAGAATGTGTAATCAACCAAAGAATGCTCGTACTCTGCAATTCGTTTGCGTCCGATTGATTCGATAATTTCAATCGCTTTGGCAATGGCGATCGCACCCATGGCGTTGGGTGTTCCGGGATCGTGCGCTCGTTCGGTATAAAAACGCTTAATTTCTAGATTTCTAGTAATGTAAGGTAAGTTACCACCACCAATTTGATAAGGATAGCAATCATCAAAAAATTCTTTTGGTCCTAATAAAACTCCGGTACCGTAAGGAGCATACATCTTATGTCCAGAAAAAGCTACAAAATCCAAATGACTTGGGTCATCATCTGGACGCATATCTACTCGTTCATGCTGAATTAATTGACACACATCAGCAAACATTTTTACTCCGTAGCGATGTGCTAAAGCTGCTAACTCGTAAATCGGTGGTCTATATCCGGTAATTGTAGAAGCTCCCGTCATGGTCAGCAACTTAATTCGCTCAGTTTGCGATCGCGATTGGTGTGCTTGCAGAATATTTTCAATTTCAGCTAAATCAACACTTCCATCCGGTCGGGTTCTGTATTGAACTACCTCATCTCTAGTTACCCAAGGCAGCAAGTTTGAAGAATGCTCTATATCCGAAACTAATATTTTACCTGGTCTTTTCGCCCAGAGTGTAGCTGCTCCATTAATCGCTTCAGTGGTATTTTTGGAAAAAATTACATAATTATTTGCACTGGAACCAACAAAATCCCGAATAACGTCTCGACTAGAATCGTATTCTTGGGTCGTAATAATAGACTTTTGTCCGGAGCCTCGATGTACGCTACCGTAAGAATCTAGCTTTTCATTGACATACTGCTTGAGTTGTGCAAAGGGATTGGTTGTAGCACCATTATCTAAATTAACGTAGTTAACATAGTTTCCATCTAAGGTCTTAACCCTAAAAAACAAAGTCTCTAAATTAAATAACGGTCTAATCTCCCTTTCCCAAAAGTTGTCAACATCATTCCGCAATGGCAAACCAACGACTTCTTGCAATACTTTCTCATTCAATGCAAGGACTTCTGCCATTTTTATTACCCCATTAATGACTGTTTATGACGACATTTACTCTTATTAGCCTTGTTAACAATGACCAAGGTATTTAAAAGTACTTTGTCGTTAATTTAACTATTTGAATCTGCAATGATTCTTTAATAAAAAATTAATATTTTGAACAGTAATCATACTCAAATTATATCAAATTAACAAATTAACTTATACAATGTATCTAAAAAGACAAGTTTTAAATTAAGTTTTTTATCAGGTTGAAATTAGCTAATTAAAAAAAATGACTATAAATCAACTAATTTTTATTGATTACAAATAGTTTATAGAGAAATTTTTTCTTTTTAATTAATTATATAACTTTATAGTCAGAAATCAAAAAATTACTTATTTTTACTTAATAGGCTTGAGGATTAACCGTTAAATTTAAGCATTGTTTACTAAGCTATTTCACGTAAATATATTTATTCCTTAACTTTTTAGTATGATATAAACACAGTTTTATCTGTTAAATAACAACAGCAAAAACCTGAAAGCTTCTCAAAATAAATGATTTTATAAATCCTAATACGAATCAAACATCAAGTATTAAATAAAACATTAGATTTGTGTCAACATAGATTTTTTCTAAATGTATCTTAAGGAGGATGCAATTGTATATTTTTTTATTTTGTATTTTTTGTTTTTTATTTTTTGCGTAAAAACCGATGTGAATTTAGATTTCTATTCCCCTCCCACTGTATAACTACTTATCTTTCCTCCATCTCTTTCCTCGGCGCTAACAGAGTCTAGTAAAGTTTTTCTTCGGTAGTCTTTAAAGAAGCAGGCTTCCTAATCATAGAAAAAATAAATTTTCTTCTTCCAGAGTGTGAGTTGAGGGGGAAAATTGGGAATCATTGAATAATCATTAAAAATCATGTACTGGAATGCTTCCCCAAACTATGTATTATTGAGATTTAATCAATTTACAAAACTTATAATACAAATGTTATTCTCAAAACATTTTTGGGAATTATAAAACCAAATAAGTTTAAAAAGTATTGTCATTACGGAAAAACGTAATTATTGAGGGAATTTTTCGATTTTTCTTAATGATATTAATTACGTGGTTTGTTGTTTAGAAACAAGAAAATACAAGCAATTATGAATCAATCTACAGTTACAGAAACCTCAATAGATGCTTTAGAGCTTCCATTAGAACGTGAAGGATTTTTCGGTACCTTAATTCGAGAATTATCTGGTACGTTACAGGATTTAGTTGGATTGGAAGAAGCTTCTGGATTTATTAGCGTAGTCGGGCAAACAATGAGTAGAGAAATTGAAAAAGAATATAAATCTGCTCTCAAAGTATCTAATCTTTCCCGCAAGCAAGTTGCTGAAGTTTTAGTTGATTTAAAAAAACGGATTAAAGGTGATTTTTATATCATCGAAGAGAGCGATAAAAAAATTGTTTTTGGCAACCGTGTTTGTCCCTTTGGTGAAAAAGTAATTGGTCGTCCTTCAATGTGTATGATGACTTCTAATGTGTTTGGTTCCATAGCTGCTGATAATCTTGGTTATGCAAAAGTCGAATTACAAGAAACCATTGCTAATGGTGATTCTGGATGCAGAGTTATAGTTTATTTAGAACATACTGAAGAAGCAGAAGAAGCTGTTGGGAGAGAGTATTTTAAAGGATAAAAAAATGCCTTAATCAGGAACAAGGAACAGGGAACAGGGAACAGGGAACAGGGAAGAATAAATACTAGTAAAGGGTAGTAAAAATTAAACTTTTTCATCAACTTAAATTAATTAGCTTGATGAAAATATCGCATTGCGTTTTTAACTTATTTTGATTTTCGCGATGCAATCTATTTTAAAAACCTCCTGAACACTAGATAATAATAAATGTTAAAAGAACACTCTTTAATCACTAGCGATAATTTTATTGCGATTGCCAATGTTTTACCCGAACCGATGTTGCTTGTTGATAGTGAAGGGGAAATTGTAGCTATTAATAAAGCCGTAACAAAAATGCTGGGTATAGCTAGCAAAAACCTACAAAATGCAAAACTTTTTGATTTAGTCTCCGAGTCATTTGATACAGTTATTCAATATTTGAAAGCTTGTTCGAGAAGTCGGCAAATGGTTCTTGGTTGTTTAACTTTTGATCAGCATGATAGAAAAACTTTAATTTGTCGTAGTGAAGGTGCGCTGATTCAACCATCTTCTTCCTCTGTTAAGGCTCTGATTATTTTACGTTTAAAAAATCGCTCTTTAGCAAATAATAATTTTGTTTTACTTAATCAAAAAATAGAGGAGTCGATGGCAGAAATTGCCTTACGACAATCGGAAGCTTTATTAAAACAAAAAGCAAAAGATTTGGAAGTAACTCTTGATGAACTTCGATGCACTCAATCAAAACTAATCCAAAGCGAAAAAATGTCTGCTCTCGGTAAAATGGTGGCAGGTATAGCTCATGAAATCAATAATCCTGTGAGTTTTATTTACGGTAATATAATTCCTGCCACTATTTACGCTCAAGATTTAGTTAGAATCATCGAACTTTATCAAAAACACTATCCTTATCCAGTTAAGGAAATAGAAACAGAAATCGAAACCGTTGAACTAGAGTTCTTAAAAGAAGACTTTGTTAAATTACTTAGTTCCATGCAAAATGGAACTCAAAGAATTAAGGAAATCGTTTTATCACTACGGAATTTTTCTCGGCTCGATGAATCAGAATTTAAAAAAGTAGATATCCATCAAGGAATTGATAGTACTTTACTGATATTACACAATCGCTTGAAATTGAAACCGAATCATCTTGAAATTGAAGTAATTAAGGAATATTCTTCTTTGCCTAAAGTTGATTGTTATCCGGGACAATTAAATCAAGTATTTATGAATATTCTCGCTAATGCTATTGATGCTTTAGAAGATGAAGTCAAGAAAAATCAGGATTTTATTCCCCAAATTCGTATTTCTACAGAATTATCTGGTAATAATAATATTGCCATTCGTATCGCTGATAATGGTTCGGGAATTCCATCATCAATTCATTCTAAAATATTCGACCCTTTCTTTACAACTAAAGATGTTGGAAGAGGAACAGGATTGGGTTTATCTATCAGCTATCAAATTATAGTAGATAAACATCATGGTAAGTTATTCTGTAATTCTTCATCAACTGAAGGTACAGAGTTTATTATTGAAATTCCGATTAATTGAGGCTGCTGGAAATCAATTATCAGTTATCAGTTTAGGTTTAGAAGTCGGGTTTTTATAGATATCCATAACAGCCTTAACATATTTGTAAAAACCCGACTTCTCAGCGAAATAAACATCTAAACCATCAAAGTTTGTTTCCGCAAACTTTCAACTGTGGAAATAAAATGTTCTGCAACTCGGTTGATTTCCTCAAATGTATTGAATCTTCCTATCCCAAATCGCACCGAAGCATGAGCTAGTTTTTCGGAATGACCTAATGCTGTTAAAACGTGGGAAGGTGCGGTACTTATTGACGAACAAGCTGAACCAGAAGAAACTGCCATTACTTGCTGTAATCCTAATAGTAATGCTGAACCGTCTATTCCCTCAAAACTAACATTCAGGTTCCCTGCTAATCTTCGGGTAGGATGTCCGTTGAGATGAATTCCTTCTAATTGGGAAAGCTGTTCCCATAAGCTTTGTCTGAGTTGAGTAAGATGTGCGTTTTCTGTAGCTTGGGTTTCTAGTGCGATTTCTATCGCTTTACCGAATCCAACTATTTGTGGTGTATACAATGTACCCGAACGTATACCCCGTTCTTGTCCTCCACCGTGTTGCTGGGAAGCTATGCTAACTCTGGGATTTCGACGACGTACATATAAAGCGCCAATGCCTTTCGGACCGTAGACTTTATGTGCTGTTAATGACATTAAATCAATATTCATTTCTTGCACATCCAAAGGAATTTTCCCAATTGCTTGAGCGCTATCTGAATGAAAAATAATATCATGTTCGCGACACATTGCACCAATTTCTGTTAGCGGTTGTAAAACGCCAATTTCATTATTAGCTGCCATGATTGAGACTAAAATAGTATCATCTCGAAAGGCTTTTTTTAAATCTTTGAGATTAATAATTCCATCTTTTTGTACAGGAAGAAAGGTAATTTCAAAGCCAAGAGTTTTTAAATAATTACAAGGATCAATAACTGCATTATGTTCCGTTTGTACAGTAATAATATGTTGACCTTTGGAAAAATAAGCTTCTGCAACACCTTTAATAACTAAATTATTTGCTTCCGTTGCACCACTTGTAAAAATGATTTCTTCGGGAGTTGCATTAATAGTTTGTGCAATAATTTGCCGCGCTTTTCTAACAGCAGCTTCCGCTTCCCAACCGTAAATATGACCGATACTTGAAGGATTACCAAAATGTTCGGTGAAGTAAGGTAGCATTGCAGTTACTACTCTTTGGTCTACGGGTGTTGTAGAGTGACAATCAAGGTAGATGGGACGTTCAGACATGATTAATATGTGGTAAGGGGATGGGGGGATATAGATAGCGGTTTTCACTTGGGTGCAATACAAATTTTACCTCAAGCATAAGGAAATTGTGAAGAGGATAGGAATAAGGAGGCAATTCTTAGACTTGAAACTGTACCCAAACCATAGTTTTTTTTTACACTTTAATCTAAAATAAAAAAGTCTATGCTAAAGAATGATGCCATTATTTATCAATGCTTTTAAGATATATCAAGTTATTATTACCTGTAAATATTGTTACACAATAAGTTGTATTGTTCCCTACTTTTTTATTTAAATAGCATCAGTAAATATGAAAAATCAGCCGAAATTACGTAGTTATAAATATCTGAAAGCAGTAAAAGCAGCAATAATAATCTTGATGCTTGTATTTAGCTTACAGCTTACACAAGCCTTAGCACAGTCTGATCAACTTGCTCCTGTAGACATCGATGGTAGACAAGTTTTTCAAGTTAGTAGTACTAAAGAAAACTCAGCTAAACAAAGGGCTGAAATTATTAACAAAATCCTTCAAGATGCAGTTAACTCTGAAAATCTACCCGAAATAAGGGTGAAGGAAGGCAATAACATAGCAGAAGTAAAAATTGGTGAAAATGCTCAATTTACCGTTATTGAAAAAGATGTAGTTTCTGGGAAAAGTCCTAATGAACAAGCTTATATTTGGGTAGAATTAATTAAAAGAAAAATTAATCAAGCTAGAGAAGAAAGAAGTGCAGAGTTTATTCGTAATACATTAATATTAAGTTTGATACTTGTTGTACTAACAATTGCACTTCATTGGTTTTTAGGTAAAGTATGGGATATATTACAGCATCATATTTCCCCATTAGTAACTTCGGAAAATGCTCCCGATCAAAATCAACAGCAAAAGAGTTTAAATATACTGTTGAAAGCAACTTTAATCTTAACGAGAACAGCACTTTGGATAAGTGTAACTCTTTATATTACTAATCTATTTCCCTTAACGCGGCAATGGAGTTTTGATATTGCTAGTAGTATACGATTGAGCCTGACTTCACAAATTTTTAAAGACTTTGCAATCACCGATATTTTAGTTTTAATCGGCTTATTTCTGGGATTAATTATACTTTCGGGTGCAGTAACGAACATATTACGATCGCGAATTTTGCAAGTACTGCGAATTAGTCGGGGAGCGCAGGAAGTAATCGCGATTATTTTTAAATATACGTTAATTGGGATCGGTTCGGTTGTTCTTCTACAAATTTTCGGAATTGATTTAAGTTCTTTAGCAATTTTAGCGAGTGCTTTGGGTGTTGGTATTGGTTTTGGTTTCCAAGATATCGCGAAAAACTTTGGTAGCGGACTGGTATTATTATTTGAAAGACCAATTCAAGTAGGTGATTTTATTGAAGTAGGAAAATATATGGGAACTGTGGAGCATATTGGCGCTCGTAGTGTAGTGATTCGGACTTTAGATAGAGTTTCAATAATAGTACCAAACTCCCGTTTTTTGGAAAACGAAGTAATTAATTGGAGTCACCGTAATCCGATTTCTCGGATTCATATACCAGTAGGAGTTTCTTATAATTCTGATGTAAATCTTGTCAAAGAAGTACTTTTAGAAACAGCAAAAAAACATTCAGAAGTACTTTCAATTCCTCAATCTCAAGTATTTTTTACTGGCTTGGGTGATAGTTCTTTAGACTTTGAACTATTAGTATGGATAGACGCACCCAGCCATCAAATATCGATTAGAAGTGATTTGTATTTCCTAATTGAAGCAACTCTGAAAAAACATCATATTGAAATTCCATTCCCTCAAAGAGATTTACATCTACGTAGTGGTGATTTACCTCTCAAACTTTCACCCGAATTAGAGCAAACTTTACTACGAAATTCACAACAACAAAATGGGAAAGGTTAAGAGTTAGGAGTTAGGAGTTAGGAGTTAGGAGTTAGGAGTTAGGAGTTAGGAGTTAGGACGTTAGGAGTTA
>JAAUSO010000194.1 GCA_012033205.1 Richelia sp. SL_2_1
TCCCTTAACCGCATTAGTTGAGCAAACCCGCTCTCTTAATAAATATATTTCCTCAACAATCTCTCGGAAATTAGACAATTTAGCGGAATCCTTACAAGGGGATTTACAAGCAGTAATTTCGGAAGCTTCTGGTGTATTAGGTTTACCAGATGCAACAAAAGTTAGACAAGAAATTGAAGAAATAGCTGCCTCGGATGACAATGCAGTTAATAGTGTTGATAAAGTGACCAATGAAATTGACCGCCAAATAACTCGTGCTTCTAGTTTTACCTTGACTAAAGAGGGGCAAGAAAATATGAAAGCAGAAGTTGAAAAAACTCAAACGTCAATTGAGACAGTTTCTATATTTTCAGATGCTGCTCAGAATGATCTTGTCACTCAAAATGTCATGAAACGTATTGCTCAACAAAATACTCAAATATCGGGAATTTTAGGTGCAATGCGAACTGATGGCTTGAAAACAAAACAATCGCAAGATTTGGCGAATCTAAACTTAACGAATATATCTCGCTCCTTAGATGGGCAAAATCAAGCACGTCAAAAAGAATCTGTTGGTCAAGGTTTTAGTAATCTAAGAACGGCTGCACAGTCAAGATTGTTTTAATTGAAGATGCACCCGTATGTTCTACTCAGTACTGAAATACGGACTTATCCTTTCTCAAGTTCAACCAGAAAATCCCGGTCAAGCAGCTTCCACAATTACGGAAGACGGGATTGCAGCTAGTGAAGCTGTTGCTCAATCGATTGATCAGCTTTGGGATGACGTTTTAGGTGGTGGTTTATATAGCGCGATCGCCAACTTAGGAATATTCTTCGCTGTCGGTACATTATTGATTTTCATCGTCCAATGGACAAAGGAAATGATTGATGGTGACAGTTCCAAAGGATTTACCGAACTAATCTGGACAATCGTTGTCATAGTCCTACTTGCAAACAACGGTCAACAATTAATAGCTGTAACCAAAGGCTTGAGAGGAATAATCAACCAAACCAATCAAACACTTTTGGTTTCCACGTCAGCTTCCATCCAATTGCAAGAAGCTTATCAACTCTTAATGCTCAAAACGGGTAAAACAGACGCAATTGAGTCGCTGATTAATCAATGTAATACCATTGCCGACCCAACACAACAAACCGAGTGTTTACAAAATGCAGCCCGACAAGCAAAGCAAATTGAAGCAGAAGCTGAAGCTAATAACCGTCCATCTTGGCTTAAAAATACCAGTGATTTTTTCAACACCAATATTTTTCAGTTAGCAGTACGTGGTTGGCTACTCGCACTTGCGGCAGCTTTCCAATGGATAATCGAGATTTGTATGTTATTGACTGCACTACTTGGACCATTGGCTGTTGGAGGTTCATTACTTCCTGTGGGTCAAAAAGCTATTTTTGCATGGTTAACGGGTTTCTTCTCAGTGGGAATGATAAAGCTTTGTTTCAATATAATTTCCGGTTTAGTTGCCACGATGGTCTTGAATGCTGATAACAACGACCCAATGATTTTTGCATTTGCGATTGGTCTCCTTGCACCAATTTTATCTGTAGTTTTAGCAGCAGGTGGTGGGTTAGCAGTTTTTAGAAGCTTCTCAAGTATTGCGAGTTTCGGTATTTCTACTTTCGTAACTAGAATTGTGAGTAAATAAAAAATATGGCTTCTTTAGATGATAATTTAAGTTCAGATACTCCAGAAGTCAAAAGATTACGGTTTTTAAATCGTGCTGATAAAAAGTTCTCAACTGGCGATACTTTAGCACTATTTGCAGTTGGGACTTTCGGATTACATTTGATAACATTTTTTTTACTTATATTACTCTATGGTTCTTACTCACAACTAAATCAAAAACCACCTCCTTCATTGGTTCAATTAGAAACAGGTAAAGCAGTCAAAGTTGCTCCGTTAGGAAATACTGAACGAACCCCTCAAGTAGTATCGCGTTTTGTTTCCGATACTATGATCTTAATGATGAATTGGTCTGGAACACTACCACCCATAACTGTTGAAGAAAATGCGGAACCATTACAAGACAAGGGTGTAGATATGGTCGAGCGTGGAGCAAGAGGAAATAAAGTTACTTCAGGGGCATGGCAAGCATCTTATGCATTATCGGAGGACTTCCGTAAAGAATTTCTACAAAAACTTGCTTCGATGACACCGCAGGGAGTTTTTAAAGGTACAACCCAAGTCGTTTTAATTCCACTGTCTATTCAATCACCTACCAAAATTGAAGAAGGAAAATGGAAAGTAAAAATGATTGCTAATTTGAATGTATTTGACCAAACTAATAATTTAGGAGAGGTAATTCCGTTTAATAAAGAGATATTTGTCAGAGCAGTAGAAGCTCCAGAATCACCCGTTAATATCAGTAGTTTAGGAGCAGTAATTTATCAAGTACGTGCCAGTGGATTAGAAATTTATGCGATTAGAGATTTACAAGCGGAGAATTTATAATGGATGAGCAATCTAAAAGCGAAAATAATGAGGAACTAGATAATAATTGGAATCAAGCAAGCTTTGCAAAACTACTAGGTTTTTGTGATGAGAATCAACCTGAGTTTACCGAAAAAGAAGAAAATAAGTTAGAAGAAACACAGAACCAAATCTCAAATCCGATTGCAACTCAAGAATTATTTGATGACCCTCAAGTAAGGAAGACTCAACCGAATTTTTATAGTAATCCTTTTGCCAAATTCGGTGCTGTGGGTTTAGTAATGTTGGTTGTATTCGGTGCTGCTGCTACAGTTTTGAATAGCATCATGTCAGGTAGTCTTAAAACTGCACCAACAACACAATACTCGAAACAATCCAAACCCAAAGTAGAAATTGCTGACAATCTCCAAGAGACTGAAACCGGAAGGTTAAAAGCAGAGTTAGCACTGTCAACACAAGCAGAAAAAATCAAATCTGTAGAGCGTGCTAAAAGTCCTAAAACTATTGTTAGTAAACCCCAAATTGAACCTAGCAAAGAGTTAAATAAACTACCCGTAACTCGAAGTGCTTCAACTAAAACATTTAATGAACCCATTCGGCGTTCAATAGCTTCAAGACAAGTACCCAGAACTCAAGTTCCGTATATACCTCGTCCAATACCTCAACCTGTAAGATATAGTCCTCCTATTCCTCCTGTGAGCATTCCATTAGTACGTCAATCTCAGCCAGTTGCAAACAAAGTCAGCAAACCAATTGACCCCCCTATCGAAGAAAAAACTGACCCGATGAAAGAATGGGCAAAAATTAGTCGTTTAGGAAGTTATGGTAGCAGCATAATTGCGATTAATACTGATGACGAGCAAGATAATGGAAATACGGTTGATACCACCATACCAGAACAACAACAACCAGCAATCCAGAAAGCTACTTTAGTATCAGCAGCACCTTACCAGACAGCACAAATACAAAACAGTGATGAGCTTGAACCACTTTATAGCGAAGAAGCAGCAATTATTGGATATCAAAATAACTATCAGTTAACAGTGGGTGCGTCTGTTCGCGGAAAATTATTAACCCCTTTGATTTGGAGTAAAAACCAGAACAATAATTCTTTTGAGAAATCTAAAAATCAATCAGAAAGCGAAAAATTTGTCATAAAACTGGAACAACCATTAAATACACCAGAAGGCTTTGTAGTTTTACCAAAAGGCTCTCGAATAGTAGTTACTCTTAACAACGTTAACGAAGCAGGGTTTGTCTCTCTTCAAGCAACTCAGGTGGTAACTGATGGTAAAGAATATATTCTCCCTCCAAGTGCGATTGCAATTCGTGGCAACTCTGGTCAACCTCTAATTGCATCTCGTTTGAACAGTAATAAGGGAGAAGTTGCACGACGAGATGCGGAAACCTTTGCAGTAGGCTCTTTGGCGAAAGTTGGTAAAGTTCTCAACCAACCTAAAGAAGAACAAATATCAACTAGTAGTGGGTTTAATGGTACTAATTCTTTCTCTTCTGTCAGAAGAGGTCGAGAAAATATTTTAGGAGCAATTTTAGAAGGGGGGTTTGAACCGTTAACCCAACAAATTCTCAAACGTAATCAGCAAGCACTACAAGAAATTCAACAACGGCAAGATGTTTGGTATGTCAAAACTGGTACTGACGTGCAGGTATTTGTTAATCAATCTTTTCAATTTTAGTTAGGGTTTTAGTAATGAGTAACCAATGTTTAGTTATAACTCGCTTTATTCTTATTTCTTGTTTAACATTTCCTTTATTTGATTTATCACCAGTAATTGCAAGTGAAATAAAACAGAGTGTGAAGCAAATTCCCCAGGGAGTAGCTACTGGTCATAATTTCCCAAATATACCCAAAATTGAATTATCGCCGGGGTATGGAGTAAATATTTCATTTATTAAAAGTGACGAAATAGTAGAAAAAGTATGGTTAGATAATCCGACATTTGCATCTCTTGACGTTGACGGCTGTTTATCCACAGAAGGCAAAGAATGCGATAAAGAAGGAGCAACGATAATACATCTACGACGAATCACACCGCTAAAAGTACCACAGTTACCCAATTCAAATACAAGCTTGCTGACCGTTGTTGCGAAGGGCAAATCTGGAAGAAAGGTATATTTATTTGAAGTGGGAATAGAAGGCAAAACTCCCACTTATCATACTATTGAAATCATCACTGAGAACAAAATAGCTCCAGAAAATATTCAGTTTTCTAACATCAAAAATATTAACGAGTTGCGGCAAATTAGTAAAGGGTTAAAAATTGTTAACATCAGAGGCTTGATTAGTAGAGAATCTCGCTTATGGTCAAGAATAGCGAACTTTTTAATTGAGGTAAGAATGGGAGAACCTGTAAATACTGCTGCTCGTAAAAGCGGTATTTCGATGCAGTTAGTTAATCGATTAATTGAGTTAGGAAATCTTGGAGGTAGGGAGCAGGGGGAGAGTATTTATCAATAATTGACTTGTAGCAATCAAAAGAAATAAATGGTTATTTATATTATGAAATTACTAAAAACGCATTTGATATTTGCTTCTCGATTGAGTTTATCACTATTAATTTTTGGTGCTATTCTCATCACATGGCAGCAAAAAACAATATCTAATCCTCCATCAACAAAAATAGAAATTCCTACAGTCGAATGGCAAAACACTCGTTTACCAGATTGGAATCAAATTACGTTTTCTAAAATGCCAAGGATTACCGAATCTGGCTCATTCCAGGTACCTAATAATGTTACCTCGGAATTAGGATATGACCCGTCTCGTAGTTGGAATGTAGGACAAACACCCGATTCATTTACGATGCTGGGTGATTTTCAGGACTCTTTTAAGCTCCAAGAATTTTCACTTGCTGATATTTCTCAAATTATTGGCTCAAATTTACAAGAAACTGACTTGTCCCGTTTTGGTGTCATAAAATTTCAAAGTATAGATAGTTTGGTTAAGGCAATACCGGATTTAAAAGAATGGACAGTAGGAGATGTCAAACCTATATTAGATTTACTCTCACAAAATTTATCCCATTCATTTAACGTCAATCAAACTATCGGCAATTTACTCAATGAATCTCCCCACTTGGGTAAACTGAATTTTGAATCATTAGACTTAAAATATTACAATATTGATTCAATTCCAGGATTATCAACTACTCCGATTGCTAGCTTTGATAAATGGCAAGGGGTTTACATTGATGAAGTATCCGGATTAAAAGATGTACCATTTTCCCAGTTCCCAAATCCTGCGAACCCCGTAGGAATGGAAGTTGGAATAGTAGATATTGCTTTTGCAACCGACGAACAAAAGCGAAATAGAACAATTTCGGGCAGCAGTAAAGAAGGGTTTGCAGTTCCTTGTGATAAAGATTGCGCCCATATTGAATTATCTGGCTCTCAAAGTGTAAAAGGTAAAGCTTGGATTAGCGGTAAGTATCAGTTGGTTAAAGGTGGAAGAGGAATCTTAAGTTCGGTAAATGGTGGGAAAGAACCGACAGGTAAAAATCTATTTGGTGATGCCTTTAAAGTTGCGGTGTGGGATGTTTCTGAAGTTGATGGTAAAGTTTCTCAATCTTTATTCTTCCGAGTTTGTATGCGGAATAATTTTGTGGATTTGGGATGTACACCATACTTTATCGGTCCCGTTCCGTTTATGACTTATAGGGAAAAAGAAGCAATATTTCTAGGAACTATCGATTCTAATAAAAACGGAATCTCTACTCCCACAGGTTTAAAAAGTAGTGGATTTACTTTCAATAATTCTCCAATTATTAACGGTGATAAAGAAAACAACCTATCTAATTTAATGCCAGTTTTAAAAGAAGATTGCAAAAATATTCATTCATCTGGTACTAATCGTGATGCTTTAAATTCTGCATTATCAGATGTAGAAAATAACTACAGCTTTGTTGGAAATTATGTTTGTGATAATTCTCTTAATTGTGGTAGAGCGCTTGGTGCAATGCATTTTATGTCTTCTAGTCCCGAAGTGCGGAAGATTATCACGAGTAAAGCAGGTGGAAAAGAGTTTTTAAAAAAGTTGGATGTAGGAGAAACAGTTACTTCTTTGGAGATGACACAGTATTTTTCACCGCAAGAACAGCACTCTTTAATGGAATCAGAAACCAGCAATTTACTATCAACAGCATCGCAGCAAACTGACCCAACTACAGGTAAACCTTTTACTGGAGATAGATTAGTTGAACGTGCTTCTCAAATGTATTTTGCAGGTGTAAATATTCCGATTGATTCACCAGTTAGTGATGTAAGTAAAGGTATGAGGGTCAAAGAATATGGGAAAAAAGCGAATGCTAAATATAAGCAGAATTTAAAATCAATGGATTGTTTATCAGGTTAATCATGCAACAAAATATTTATCAAATCTATAAATTTAAGCTGAGTAAAAATAAAATTATCGCTTTATTTATATTTGTAGCCGTGATGATTTTTACTGTATCAGCTTTACATACAAGTTTATCTAAAAATAATCCTAGATTAACTTGGGAGAGTGCGGAAACAGTTGCACCACAATCTCTTCTAAAACAAGTTTTATCTCAAAAATCAACTCGTTATCTTGATATTTCATCAATCAAAGTGATGCGAATTTCATCCCAAGGTGCTGGGAACTTATATATTTTTGATTATGATTCTCCTCAACTTTGTGGTGTTGGTGGGTGTTTATATTCAGTTTATGACATACATGGTAAGGCAGTTTTAGAATTTATTGCTAATCCCTATCTTCCACCTAAAGAAAAGCTTGTTCAAGTCTCCGAAACCGTGAACCAAGGATTTCCTTGTTTGAATATTACTCAAAGTACAGACACAGATAAATTATTATCTCAAACTGAATTTTGTTATCAACAAGGTAAATATATTCGCTTAAATAAGAATTTTATACAAGCGAGGTAAAAGTGGATAACTATTATCTCCAAGTACAACAATCATCAACACCTCAAAATTCTCAGATTGATAAATTGGCTGATTTGATGAAATCACAATCTGGGTTAGTGCTGTTGGGTTGTTTTGCTAGTATTGGGATTTTAAAATTAATAAAGGGAAGTAATCATAAGGGCAAAGTTGCTACTAGTTATTGGGGTAGTAGTCGAGAAAAATCCCAAGCAGCTAAAAAAGCGAAGAAACAGATATCTAAACCAACTCGTAATTCTGTCGGATTATATGTTGGAACTCCGAGTTATATCAGAAATACCTTACAAAAACAGTGGTACTCTCGCGGTTTACTTAAAACCAAGCCAACTGTTAATCCTATATTATTTTCTTCAAATTCAACTCTTTACGTTCCCGATGCTCAAAGAGGAATAGCAGTTATTGGTGCAGCAGGTTCTGGTAAAACTTTCTCTGTGATAGACCCCTTAATCCGTAGCACATTTGACCAAGGTTTCCCCATGCTGCTGTACGATTTCAAGTTTCCAGCACAAACAAAACGAGCTGTAGCTTACGCAATCAAGCGGGGTTATTCAGTGAGAATATTTGCACCTGGGTTTGCAGAAAGTGAAACCTGTAATCCTTTGGATTTATTAAGAGATGAAGAAGATGCGATCGCATCTGGACAACTTACACAAGTCATCTCTCGCAACTTCGACAAAGGTGGAAACGCTAGCAGCGATAAGTTTTTTGAAGAAGCTGGTGATTCCCTGGTGGAGGGGATTTTACTTGTTACCAAAGCTATAAAAACTTTAACCGGGGAGGAGAAATATTGCGATTTAATGATGGCTCAAGCTATTTTATCTTTACCAAACCTAGCAGCTAGGCTTGAAGCCGCTTCCAAGGATAAATTAAAAGTGTGGACTTCTCGACCATTATCGCAGTTAATCAGTGTCAAAGATTCAGAAAAAACTGCTGCATCAATTATTGGTACAGCACAAAGGATGTTTCAACGTTTTCTTAAGCGCGATTTTGTCGGTGCATTTTGCGGTCAAACAACGTTACCGCTTGATTTGGATGGGAAACAGTTGATTATTTTCGGGTTGGATAGAAATAACAGAGATATTGTCAGTCCGCTGCTTGCTGCAATTCTTCATATGATTGTAACGCGCAATATAACTCGGACGGTTCCACGTAGTGACCCTTTGATTGTTGCCTTAGATGAGTTACCGACGTTCTATCTTCCTGCACTCGTTAACTGGTTAAACGAAGGACGTGAAGACGGTTTCGTCGGTATCTTGGGATATCAAAATATTGCTCAATTGGAGAAAGTTTACGGGAAAGAACTATCACGAGCAATTTTAGGAGGTACTGCAACCAAATTTATTTTCAATCCCCAAGACCCCGAATCTGCAAAGCTTTTTAGCGATTACTTGGGGGAAATGGAAATTAAATTTAATTCTAAATCTCGAAGTACTGGGAAAGGGGGTGGTGGAAGCAGTAGCAACGAACATCATCAAAAACGACATTTATTAGAACCCGCGCAATTTGCCAAAATGGGTACGGGTAGAGCAGTGATTATTAATCCAGCTTACACCCGTGGGACAGAAGCATATGTTCCCCTGCTGCACAAATTAAAAGTTCCCGTTGCTGATATTGAAGAGATGAATTGGTCGGAAAGTAAATGGGATTTTGTACGGGAACGATTGATTAAGAATAATGGTGTACAGGTAAGTGAAGAAGAACGCTCTACACAATTTTTAGAACGTAGGGAGTTGGCAGAAAAATTGTTTCCTTTACCTACTGATGGTGGAAAGTTGGCTTCTCCAGAAGAATTAAACAATATATTTTAAAGAAGGCAGGAGGTAGATGGCAGATGGCAGGAGGGAAAAGAAGAAAGAAAAACTAATTTTTTAGATTACGAATAGTTCTAATAATATCTATTGTGTTTATTCTACTGTAATGAAAACAATTATTTTAAGCAATTATCAATAATGAACATAAGAATAAATATATAAATTAATAAGTTTAATATGTCTTGTATTACTTCTTCTGCCTTCTGCCCACTGCCCTCTGCCTTCAAAAAAATGCTACACAAAGAAGTGAATTCAAATCCAGAAGTATTTTCAGTTTTATCCCATTATCCTAAATGGTTAGGAATGATTCTTGAAGCTATTGATAAACCCATTTTAGATAAAAGCTATTGTCCTGAAGTAATCGAAGTCTTTGACCAGTACGGTTTATTAACTGGAAAAATTCATGGATTATCGTCCTACGAATGTACTAGGAACAGTCAACAGAAAAGCGACTTCACTGCTTGGTTAATTGATGGAGAACTAGCTGTTTTTTACATCGGCTCGGAATTAGTTATCAATCGTTTAGAAGTTTTAGCTGTACAAGGAAAGTAAATGAAATGCCAAATATCTTTACTGTCAACGAAAATGACGCAACTGCAATGCAGCAACGTTACGAGCAATTAATTGAAGTATTGCTAAAAGCTGTATTAGATGTAAAGCAGGACTCAAATAAGCAAGGATTGAAAATATTTGATGGGGATAAATTAGTTTATGGACGCGATAATAATCAATTTCGCGATCAAGTCTCAGGAATTAATGGACAACTTTTAAATCCTCAATTAATTGCACAACTACAACAATTGCGTTCCACCCCAGTTGGAGAAGTAGTAGATGGGGCAATTAATAAGAGAATTGAATTAGACGGCGAAGTGATTTTACAATCTGATAACAAGGGTAAGGTAATCGTTAATAATTTTTTGCAGCAAGAAGTTGTTGTGGAGAAAATACCCGACAATTTAGAATATTGGGATAATTTAGACAATATCAATCAAATTACTCAACCAGAATTATCGCCACCGAAATATCTTTCAGAAGATATCAATTCATCAACAGTCCCAGGTTCCACACGAGTAGCAGAATCATTACAGTTATTAGAAGATAGTCCGTTGAAGACATTATTAAGTTCAGAAGTTGAGCAATTAAAAGCAGAAGTAAAAGCACTACAGCAAGAACGTAATTTATATCAGGAATTAATCGAACAAAGATTAAAGCAACCACAAAATACTTCATGGTGGCAGCAAATTGTTAATAATACGTCAACCGTTGTTTCGAGTGTTACTTCTGCTGTAAAAATAGGAGTACGTGAATTTAAAGAGAATTCAAAACAACATCAATTTGCAGCATCGATAAAAAATTTATTTCAACTACAAACCCAACCAGGAGAAAATCAATATCAAGCAGGTGATTACCAAATCTCTCGCAATGGTTCGTTGTATGAAGTCAAAGATTCAGCGACGGATAAACAAATAATACAGTTTCGTGAAACTCCTTTAGGGGTAAAAGTGGAACAGGGTGATTTAGCTTCTTTAAATATCCGAGATATTAATTCCTTACAAAATTATCTACGAAAAAATGAACCAGTTCCTGCATCTTTTGCTCCAGTTGGAAAGCAGGAAGCTGAATATTTTGCTCGTGTTGAAAGAGTCACTAATGCACTTGTACAATATGCTGCTGCACAACAACAAGATGTAGAAATTAATGGTCGATTTTCTTATAAATGGAAAGCAAGTACTGATGGTAACGTACAAATTGAAGCAAAAGATGGACGTGGTAGTTTACTTGAAAAAACTGGAGGACAGTTAACAAGTAATATGAATGAGCGGGATTTAATTTATTTTGAGCAAATTTTACCTAAATTAGAAGTAAGAAATCAAAATCAAGTAAAAAGTAACGGTTTAGAAAGATAATTTTACTATATGAAATTGTTTGAGTTGAATTTATTTATCGATTCTGGTGTTCCTATTATCTGTATAAATGCCCCTTTACCAGAAAGAATGAATGTATTAGAGGAAATTTATCTTGAATGCTCTAAAAGTCGAAATATTCCTCTTTATGTATGGAATGCTGGTTGGGGCTGTTTTAGAGAACTAAAATATGATTCACATTCAAAAGTCGGGTTTGTTAATCCACAAGCTGAATATAAAAACATATTTAAAAATTTTGATTATTTGTTAAATAGTGAAAATGTAGGAATTTTCGTATTTGAAAACCTATCATCTCTAGTCAGCATAGATTCTCCACAAATTGTTTCATATTTAATTAATATTTACTTTGAGTTGAATAATAGTAGTAAATCAAAATATTTAGTGATTTTGTCAACCGATGACATAGACTTACCGCAGTCCCTAAGTAGTTTAGTTCCTAGTATTTATTATCCGCTACCCAGTCACAAAGAAATTAATAATTTAATCGAAGAATTTTTATGTGAATCATTAGAAAATGTTCATAAAGAAGCTTTAGTGAGTGCCGCTGCTGGTTTAACATTAGAAGAAATACGTTTAGGATTAAATATTGCACTAAACTCTTGTTCTCAATTGAGTTATGATGTTTTCGCTCAACATTTACTTGAATATAAAATCAATCGCTTTCGCTCAAATAACTTAAACTTTGTTGCTAAACCAAACGTTCCTGATTTTGGTGGTTTAGATTTACTCAAAAAGTATATAGAAAATGTCAAATATGACTTTTTACCTCAAGCACGAACTGCTAATATTCCACTTCCTAAAGGTTGTTTGTTAGTGGGACCACCAGGAACGGGAAAGACTTTATCAGCAAATGTGATTGCTAAAATATTAGGTTTTCCCTTGGTGAGCGTAGATACCGCTCTGCTTGTTGCGGATGGTGCGATTTATCTCAAGCGTTTATTGGAGCGGGTGGAAGCTTGCGCTCCTGTAGTGATGTATTTTGATGAGTTCGATAAGTTATTTGCTGCATCTAGTGAATCGGGAGAGGATATAAATTCTCGCCAAATTTTGGGAACATTATTGACTTGGTTGCAGGATAAAACAAGCGCAGTGTTTGTAGTTGCGACCCTTAACCGACTGGATGCATTACCACCGGAATTAACCAGGGTGGGAAGATTTGATGAGATATTTTATGTAGGGTTTCCCCAAGCTATTGAGCGAAAAGAGATTTTGATGATGCATCTTGCGGCTTTTGATGCACGCTATAAGAATTCAGATG
>JAAUSO010000038.1 GCA_012033205.1 Richelia sp. SL_2_1
TTTAAGGTCAAAGGTTTAAGGTTAAAGGTTTAAGGTCAAAGGTCAAAGGTTTAAGGTTTAAGGTCAAAGGTTTAAGGTCAAAGGTTTAAGGTCAAAGGTTTAAGGTTTAAGGTTATAATTTTACTTTATCTCCCCATCTCCTTGTCCCCTTGTCCCCCCATCCCCAAAAATGGGAGAGAGTCGGACATAAGCCGGGTTCTGTTCAAGGGCAGTTATCTATCTGGGACGTTTGTTACCAAACGCCTCAAGCGGCTCTCAAAAACGGAACTGGTAAAAGACCAACCTTAGTTCCTCTCACCTTGCTTCCAACCGGGGTTTACCGAGCCAGCGCCTCTCGACGCTGCTGGTGAGCTCTTACCTCACCTTTGCACCCTTACCAAACAATTTTGGATTTGCGATTTTAAATTTTAAATTCAATCCAAAATCCAAAATTTTAAATCTAAAATTGATTGGCGGTATTTTTCTGTGGCACTATCCTCACGCTCGCACGCACTGGGCGTTACCCAGCAAGTTTGGTCTTTGGGAAGCCCGGACTTTCCTCAAATTAGTTTTTTCAAACTAATCTGCAACTGCCTCGCCTACTCTCTCTTAATATTCTAGTTTAATCTCAAACGACCTTAAGCTGCTCTTTTTTTATTCCAAGGTAGGGCATAACTCCAAGGTAGTTTTCTAATTATAAAAGGACAAGTAATAATCGACATGGGAGGAATATTTTGACCTGGTACTAAACCCACTCGTACTTCTGAAAATCTCAGCACTAATTGCAGAGAAAATTTGATTTCTTCTCTTCTGCTGATAAATTTTTTGTATAATTTTCTATGAGCTTTGTTCGGACTGGCTTTAAGTCCAACTATATCAACTAATGTTTTTGTTGTTTGATATATTCCGGTTTCTTGGTCTCGTTCAAATACGTCTTCAGCAGTAATACCTTGTACAAGGGTTTGAGTAGGAGCAATTAAGCTCGGACTTTGAGGTACTGCTAAATCGCGGGACAAATCTGGTGATTTACGAATTACTCGACGTGATACATTTTTATGATTTTCAGCCAACGAGCAGTTATCCCAGTCAACATATACAGCAACATTATCTGATTTATTCCCAAGGATGAGTAATAAATCCTTTACGTCATCTTTCCCTTTAATATCGTTAGAAGCTTTCAGTTTAAAGGTAATAGAAATTTTATCATCGAGTTCTTGTTCTTTTAATTGTTTGTCAACAGATGCCTTATCAAAAGCAAATTTAATTTGTTCATCAATTGACTCGACCATTAAGTTGAAAATATAACTAACACCGATGATATAAAGCGTTAGTACTAGTAGATTATTGGAATTCGTCGTTTCTTGCATTTATTTAAATATAACCCCCTAAATTTTTCGCTCACCTCGAACATCTTTAATTGTGGAAGGATTTTCCAACCAACCTCTCCGTCGGAAAAATAATAATAAACCAGCGGCGATCACGATCATCGCTACTACACACAACCAGAAACCCCAAGGTGTTTTCAAACCGGGCATATATTCAAAATTCATCCCGTACACCCCAGCAATAAAGGTTAATGGTAAGAAAATCCACGAAAACACCGTGAGCAACTTCATGATTTCATTCATGCGGTTGCTGACTGCGGAAAGATATACGTCCATTAACCCCGATGCAAGTTCTCGATAAGTTTCGACCATATCTATAACTTGCACTGCATGATCGTAACAATCTCTAAGATAAATTATCACCTCCTCACTAATAAGTTCATTACTATCTCTAATCAAAACATTAATGGCACTACGCTGAGGCCAGATAGCACGACGTAATTGTAACAATTCTCGTCTGATACGATAAATTTTTTGCAGTGTTTTGCGAGTTGGATTTACGATTACTTCCTCCTCTAAATCTTCAATGCGTTCCCCGTAATCTTCGAGTACGGGGAAAAACCATCGATGATTGCGTCTATTAGAGCATAAGCTAAATAATCAGCTCCCTGCTTGCGGATAATACCTTTATTGTTGCGAATTCTCAAGCGTACTGATTCAAAGCAATCAAGAGTCGGTTCTTCTTGTACTGTCAGTAGATAATTCTTTCCCAAAACAAAACTTACCTGTTCGCTGTAAAAACCATCGGAATTTTCTGTTGGCATTACCATCCGGGAAATTATCACCAATTGGTCTTCATAATCCTCTATTTTCGGACGTTCTGGAACATTTACCACATCTTCTAAAACGAGGGAGTGCAGTTCAAAAACTTTGCCAATTCGTTGCAAAATATCAGTATTACCCAAACCCGCAACATCTACCCAAGAAACTGATTCAGTATCTAGATAAGCAGCACAATCTTCTGGCATACTAATCCTGGGAAAAATCACTTTATGTTGATTGTAATCAATTAACAAAATCCTGGTTTCTGATGCGTCTTCATCAATATTAAGAGTTCCTGGTATTGTTCCGGGATGGTGATAAAAATCGTCTTCGTAAGGTTTGATTATTTGGGAAGTTGAACGAAAGATTTTTCTGAACATACACCTTGATTTAATTTTGTCAGTATTTTGGATAACGGTTTTTCAAATTTTTTAGGCGTTTGCAGTGTAATATGACCACCACTACAGGAGATGTCTAAATTTTATACTCTCTATAAAGTTTATAACGAATACGACTGTACAAAATTTTTGTTGGGAATTTAATTTCAAATTAATTTGCTCAAAAATCCCCGAATATTCACTCTAGTCATACATATTGATGACTTTAGTCATGTTATAAACTTGTTTGATATTGCATGATATTTATAAGACAATTTACTGGTTCTTGCAGTCATTTTAATTTCATGCATTTTACACCAACTGCTTCTTTATCTATTCGCCGTACTATACGTTATCTTGAATGGTTGATTTTAATTGTATATTTATTTCTGTTTGTATTAAATCGCAGTGAAACGAGTTATTCTTATCTACCAATACCCACTTATATAGCCTTTGCTCAAATAATTTTTTTAGCAGGTTTAAGCTTTATATTTCCAATTAATCGTCCTCCAGGGTATAGACAAACTTATATTGGTTTAGAAATACTCATAATCATGATTGGGAGAGCAGTAGGTATTAGTTTTGAGATAGGTCTCTATCTGGTAATCGCTAAAAGCTGTTTTTTATTAAGACGAAAACAAGTAATTTTTATGACGATAATATCTGGAATATTATGGAATCTTTTATTGGCTTTGAGTATCCCTAAAATCTTAGAATTTAATCGCGCTAATTTAACTCAAATAGTTGCAGAATTAGATAACACTAACTTAATTATTAGTAGAGTAGTTATAAATGATATTGGAAGCTATATTGCAGCAAGTTTATTTGTACTTTTATTTAGCTTTGTTGTGATAGCAGAACAAAAAAGCCGTCAGAAAGCAGAAGCCCTAACCCAACAAGTAGAAATCTTAGCTGCAAGTTTAGAACGCAGTCGTATTGCTCGTGAAATTCACGATTCTTTAGGTCATTCTCTAACAACATTAGATATCCAGTTAGAACTAGCTCAAAGATTATATGAAAAAGACTCGAATCAAGCTGTTAATTCTTTAAATATTGCTAAATAATTATCGAGTGAATGTTTAACAAAAGTCAGACATTCTGTACAATCAATACGTCAAACTAATTTTAATCTTAATCAAGCTTTAGCAATTTTAGTCAGGCAAGTTGGACGAAATCAATCATTTATTATTCATTTAGATTCGGAATTACCACAATTACCAAGTCAAACCAGTCATCAACTCTATTGTATTGTTCAAGAAGCAGTTACTAATATTCAAAAACACGCCATCGCAAAAGTTGTGAATATTAAAGCCTATCAAAATACTCAAGGAATTATTTTAGAAATTATTGATGATGGTCAAGGTTTTGAAGTTAACGCTCATCACACAGGTTTTGGTTTGCGGGGAATGCAAGAACGAGTGCAAATTTTAGGTGGTGAAATTCAAATTAAAAGTACTTCGGCTCTTGCGTACTCAGATTCGAGTTTGGATTCCGGTTTGAGGAGGTTTATTTCTTTGTAGATAAGTACTTGTACAAAATAAATTAAACATTTTGTTGGGAAGAGGGAAGAGGGAAGAGCGGTCAGACCCCGCGCCGCCGCAAGGCGCAAGGGAATGCTGACCAAGAGAGGTAAGAGTAGGGCTTATATAACTCACGAGTAATTATCTAAATAATCCAAGCCTAACTACTTATGTCTTTGTTTCATACATTAGACATCTCCGAAAAATGCTTCGGCGATTATAAATCTACCTTTGATAAACAATACTTGATCAAATCTAATAATTAATCAGTTTTTTGTATTCATATTCCGTTACAAATCCGTTACCGAAGTTTACAGAAAAATTTTTATTGACAGGATTCTCAATTATTCAACGAGATTACAAGAGGTGTGGCTGTAATATGGTATTGTTATGCTTAGGGAAGCAGTTTGTTTAATTTGCAATATTTATCCTAATTAACCCTTAAATAAACAGCAATCAACTTGATATTTAGATAATTTTCGTACTACAACACCAGATAAACATTCAAGAATACTCCGAGTGAATGTGAAGCGATGTAAATTCTATTGTGATTAAAAATACGATTTTAGTAGGGATAAAATACTGATATTGACAATTGATTATTTTTGTGATTTTTAATTATCGAATCATGAAGATAAATATAGCGGTTTTGAATTGAATGCAATAGAAATTTTGCATCTCACAAGAGAGTATTTGAGCAAACAGAGAAATTCGCGATATGTTTGATTGGTTTTAATCAAACGTGAATTAGATGATGAGTGTTAATTTCGTACTTTTCTTAAGGAAATTGTAATCAGAATGTTTTGCTGATATCTGCTTATATAGGAAGTAACGGACTACAATCAAGGCGGATAATTTCGCCGAAATCAATAAGGGAGGAACTTATTATGTCCGACTTAAATAGAGGAATCATGAAATTTAAAGATGCGGATACTCCTAAAGCTGTGATTGTTTCAACCATTCTGGTTTTGGGTTCCATTGCATTGCTGATCTTTTGGGCATTGCAGGTAGCTTACACGGTAAACTAGGAAACGAAACTCCTCCACCTGAAGGGACGTTAAATGTATTACGGATGTGTTTAACCGCAACGAAAATGTTAACTTACTTTGTTGTAGGGAAATATTGAACGGGAACACAGGAATAATTATGAATTCTTGTTTATCAGTAGCAATTCATTATTTGCTTATGTTATGTAGGATTCTAAGGGGTGTGGATTATATGATCATTGCCCCTTAGACCGTTATCAAAATCTAAAACCGGAATTTTAGATTGAAGGGAAACCAAAAACCAATCATATGCTTGAACTTTGGGGTGCTTTAGTTATTTTGATTTTCTGCCCCATTTTGGGAGGTTTACCAGTAATTTCTTGGATTACCAATGCTTCTTCTAAGCGTCGGTTAGCGGAAATTGGTACTGGTAATATTGGTGTGAGTGCTGCTTTCTATCACGGTGGAACCTTGGTAGGAGTTCTTGCTGTTTTATCAGAAGCTCTGAAGGGAGTTATCGCTGTTTTAATAGCTCGCGCTTTTTTTGGTAACGGTTCCTACTGGGAGTTGATTGCTTTAATTGCTTTGGTTATGGGTCGATTCTGGATGGGCAAGGGTGCTGGGACTACAAATGTTGTCTGGGGATTTGCGGTACACGATCCAATGGCAGCTGCTTTTGTATTTTTGGTTGGTAGTATCAGCTTTTTGCTTTTACGTTCTAAGGAATTAGCAAAATATGGGGTACTGGTTTTATTTCCGCTAATTGTAGCCATATTGCATTTTGACGATTTCGCGAAAATTTTGGCAGCGGTTGTCTTAGCAGCGTTACTTGCTTGGATTTACCAACAGATTCCCGATGATTTAAACTTAAAAGCATCTGAAGCTAAACCAGAGTCTCAGGCAATGTTCCAATTATTACGCGGCAATCAAAAAATTCTTTCTCTCGATGATCAATTAGATGCTGTCATTGTGGGAAATAAAGCAGCTAGGTGTTCCGAAATCAAGCGTATTGGTTATCCGGTTCCCAAAGGTTGGGTATTAACTCCCATGGATGAACCCGAAATGTTGATCGATTATCTTCAACCATCAGATTTATCTCCCCTTGCAGTACGCTCTTCAGCTATAGGAGAAGATACGGAAGAAGCTTCCGCAGCCGGACAATATGAAACTGTTTTGAACGTCACTACAAAAGAAGGTTTATTACAAGCTATTAATACGGTTCGTGCTTCCTACGAACATCCAGATGCTGTTCAATATCGTCGCGATCGCCTTTGTCGCAGTGAAGCTGAAGGCAATTTCAAAGAAGCTGCAATGGCGGTTTTGATTCAACAACAAGTTCAAGGGGTATTTTCTGGAGTTGCTTTTAGTCGCGATCCTATTACTCAAGAAAACGATGCTGTAGTTATTGAAGCGACAGCGGGAAGTGCGGCTCAAGTTGTTTCGGGAAGATACACACCGGAACAATATCGGGCTTTTGTAGTTAAAACAGAGAATTTATCTTCTGTACATTTGGAAGGGGAAGGACAAATACCTGCTGTGTTAATCAAGCAAGTAGCCTACTTAACCAGGCAA
The DNA here is from genome assembly GCA_012033205.1 of Richelia sp. SL_2_1. GTDB lineage: Bacteria > Cyanobacteriota > Cyanobacteriia > Cyanobacteriales > Nostocaceae > Rivularia. Next base: position 6,582 of record JAAUSO010000038.1, read on the forward strand.
ATTGAACAATATTATCACGGTATTCCCCAAGATATTGAATGGAGTTATGACGGTCAAACTTTATGGATATTACAAGTTCGTCCCATCACGACTTTATTACCGATTTGGACGCGCAAAATCGCCGCTGAAGTAATCCCCGGAATCATTCATCCATTAACTTGGTCGATTAATCGTCCGTTAACTTGTGGTGTTTGGGGAGGAATTTTTGCCATAGTATTAGGTGAACGTGCTTTAGGATTAGATTTTAATCAAACGGCGACGCTGCATTTTTCTAGAGCTTATTTTAATGCGAGTCTTTTAGGACAGATTTTCCGACGTATGGGTTTACCTGCGGAAAGTTTGGAATTTCTAACTAGAGGAGCCAAAATGAGCAAACCACCTTTAAATAGTACTTTGTCAAATCTTCCCGGATTACTGCGGTTGCTCACCAGAGAATTCAGTTTATCAAGAGACTTTAAACGAGATTATCGCAAGCGATTTGTGCCTGGTTTAATACAATTAAAACAACAATTGCTACTCGATCTTGACCAAGAGAGGCTTTTAGAACGAATTGAATATATTTTAGAATTACTTCGCAGCGCTACTTATTACAGTATTATGGCTCCTTTGAGTGCTGCGATTAGACAAGGGATTTTTAAACCAAAAGATAGTCAAATTGATAATAGTGCAGCTCCGGAAGTTGCAGCATTACGAGAACTTGCGGAATTAGCCTATTCTGCCAAATTAATACTACCGGATTTCGATCCAGAAACCCTATTTGAAGATTTGGCTGTTTCCACACCGGGACAAAAAATTCTTGAGCAGTTTGAAGTTTTTATTAATCGTTATGGTTACTTAAGTGATGTGGGAACTGATATTGCGGTTCCCACTTGGAGAGAGGAACCAGAAGCTGTCAAGCTGTTATTTGTCCAGTTAATGCAAGGAAACCAACCCCCCGCAAACAAACGTAAGCGAGGAGGAGTCGTACAACGTCGTGTAGATTTAAAAGGACGAGTTACAGAAGTTTATTCTCAGTTATTAGCACAGTTACGTTGGTCTTTTATTGCTTTAGAAAGAAGTTGGTTACAAAATCGTTTGCTTCAACAACCTGGAGACATCTTTTTTCTCCAAATTGAAGAAGTACAAAAAATTATTCGAGATGCGGATGATCAATTAATCAATTATTTAAGCTCGTTGGTAGAAATGAGAAGAAACCAACTTACTGAAGATAGTCAACTCAATCCCGCACCGCTCTTAGTTTACGGTAATGCACCTCCCGTATCAATTTTTGTTCCTAGTTCTTCTCTGCTAGCGGATGGAATGTTAACCGGAATTCCTGCAAGTCACGGACAAGTTGAAGGTAGAGTTAAAGTGTTACGCAATTTACAATCAATTCCAGATATTGATAAGCAGACAATTTTGGTAGTTCCGTACACTGATTCTGGTTGGGCTGCTTTACTGACAAGGGCTGGCGGTTTGATTGCAGAGGCTGGTGGTAGACTTTCTCATGGTGCAATCATCGCTCGTGAATACGGGATTCCCGCAGTCATGGATGTACATAATGCCACTTGGTTATTACAAGATGGTCAGCGAGTACGAGTTGATGGTTCTAGGGGAATTATAGAGGTATCGAACGATTTACGACCAGGGTGACAGTTATCAGTTATCAGTTATCAGTTATCAGTTATCAGTTATCAGTTATCAGTAAACAGTTATCAGTCACGTTAATATTTGGGAAAGTTTAAATAGAACACCATACTAGGAGTGTTTACTGTATGACGCTACCGCGTCACAAGTAAAGCTAATACTGTTCACTGATTTAAGCATTATCTACTATCTACTAACTAATCCCTACTATGATGAAATTAAATGCCAAATAACTACAATCAGAAGTCGGGTTTTTAGGTAAATCTTTGTTAGAAAACACAATCATCGTAAAAACCCGACTTCTCACCATACGTTAAATTTCAAATATCTAATAATCCATACCGCTTTTGTAATTCTAATAATTTCATCCTTGCTTCACCAGCATTGTCGGCTAAATCGGCAAACTCGACAAACCGTCGTAATTCTTTTCTTAATAAATTGCGTTCTACTTCCAAAGTCTTTCTATCTAAATCTGGTGGTAATACAATCATGTCAAATATAGTTGCTCGTTCTTTATTCGGATGAGGACGTAAAATACGTCCCCGTCGCTGGATAAATTGTCGGGGATTGCTCGAACTTGCCAAAATTACCGCTGTTTTAATTGCTGGAATATCGACTCCTTCATCTAAACAACGAATTGCGACTAAACCTTGTAATTCTCCACTTTCAAATTGATTTCTTAAAGTTTCTCTTTCTACTAAAGAAGTTTCTGCCGTATACGTACTAACTCTATAACCCAAATCTACCCCCAAAATACGAGTTACTTCCTTGAGTTGATGTAAATTAGCTCTTCCCTGGGTTTCTTGACAACCGTCGCTGCAATAAAATAATGTATGAGTCGTTTCACCTCTTGTTCTCATTAATTCCCGCAAAGCATTTAATTTATTTTCTGCTCCACTTACTAATCTTGCACGTTGAATTAATAAGGCTTTAATATCTTCGTGTTCTTCAATATTAATTAAATTGGTATTTTCTTGCTGTCGATAAAATAAAGCACGTCCAATTTTATGGGTAAGTTTTGCATAAGCGTAACTTTCAGATTCGGTTAATTTTATCGGTATCGGATAATAAAGATAGCGTACCAAAGCACCTTGAATAATGGCATCTTTTAAAGTAAATTCTGGTTGCAAAACCGCGCCAAAATAATTAAATAAAGATTGAGTTCCCACCTCATCAAAATATCTTTCCGGTGTTGCAGATAGTCCCAATCTTAAGCCTATACTGCGCGGTAAACTTTCTTCTAACTTAGGTGAACCCAAATTATGCACTTCATCACCAATAATTAAAGTCTTTTGAGGAAAGTATTTTAACTGAGATTGTAAACCATCACTTATGAATGTCGAATTAGTAGTAATAATTGTGAGAAAAAATTGGGAACCAGAATGCACGTTATAAAGTTGAGTAGAAAGTTGGGTTTGCCAATTACGAACATTTTCAAAAGCTAAAATTGGCTTTAAACCAAACTTTTCACATTCTCGCGCCCATTGAGTTACAAGATGGCGGTAAGGACACACCACTAGCAATATTTGCAAATTAATTTGACGGTATAATTCATAAGTAATTGCTAATGCTGTGATGGTTTTACCACTACCAGTCGCCATTTTTAACGTACCTCTACCATTATTGGCAAACCAATTATTTGCAGCTTGCTTTTGATAGCCTCGCAATTGCAATGATTGCGGAATTTTCGGACATCCCGGTAATGGTTGCTTTGCTTGGTAAATACTTTTGTTTTCGCTTGCATAACCCGGATAGGGTATTTTTAAACGAAAATTAATTGGTGTATTAGCTTCTTTTGGCGTTAAATACATAAAATGGCGGCTACCCTGGCAGTTTTAAGAGATGGGGAGATGGGGGGATGCTAAGTAATAAGTAATAAGTAATAAGTAATAAGTAATAAGTAATAAGTAATAAGTAATAAGTAATAAATTCTTACTCCTAACTTCTTACTCCTAACTTTTAACTCCATGTCCTTACTGAGATATTCAAAAGGGAGTAGAGGGTGATGGGGGAATAGTTGATAACATACCATTACCAATTACCAATTACCAATTACCAATGCTTAATTCAACTATTATAATTACGCCAAACGGCAACTAAGGAACCTTGTACTTGTACCTGTCGTGCATCAACTTCAATTGGCTGATATTTCGAGTTTGCGGGTTCGAGGGTAATGCGATCGCAACTTGTGCGATAAAACCGCTTTAATGTAGTACCATGTCCGGATACCATGGCAGCAACAATTGTACCGTCTTTGAGCATATCTGGTTCCTGTACGGGATGCAAAAATACCATGTCTCCATCCAGAATGGAATCTTCAATCATGCTGTCACCAGTTACCCGCAAAGCATAAGTTTGAAAGGGTAATTTGATCTCTTGAAAATCCAAATGTTCCACTGCATCGGTAAAGGGTTCGATTAAACCACCCGCAGCTATGGTACCTAAAATCGGTACACCAGGATTTTCCGGATGCAAAACTCTTATTGTCCGCGCTTTACCTTCACTCCACTCAATATACCCCTTGTTGCGTAAATGCTCTAAACGACTTTGAATCGGTGCTGGTGATCTCAAATTCATCGCTTGCATCATCTGACGAATTGAAGGTGAATGCTGACGCATTCGGATATATTCCGTCAACCAATCGTAAAGTTCTCTTTGTGCTTCTGTCAGTTTTTCCATAATAATAAGGGAAGTAAAATACAAATGTCCTTAGAACATTAGTACTACAAAAAACCTGATAACGGCAAAGTTTTTTGCTTGTTATATGGCAATTTTTAAATAATTTTTGAATCAACACCCGATTAGCAGGGGAGATTTTGGATTGAAATTGAGACTTGTCCAAAATTTAAAATCCAAAATCTAAAACGGAAATTTAAACCAAAAAATTAACACAAATAATTAACACAAATAATTAAACTGGTTCGGCGGACATTATGCTGGCAAGTAAAGCTTTTTGGACGTGAAGTCGATTTTCTGCTTGTTGCCAAACTCGCGAATGTTGTCCTTCAATAACAGCATTTGTGATTTCTTGATCGCGATGTGCTGGTAAACAGTGTAAAACAATCGCTTTTGGGTGAGCAAAACTCAACAATTCCTGATTAATTTGATAGGGTTTGAAAATTGGCATTCGGTTTTCTGCTTCTTTTTCTTGTCCCATACTTGCCCATACATCAGTATAAAGTATATTAGCATTCTTCGCTGCGTTTTCGGGGCTTTTGGTAATCATAACTTGACTTTTTCCATTTGCGATCGCAGAGGCTTGTTTGAGGACATCTGGATTCGGTTCGTAACCGCTGGGGGTGGCAATGTTCACATTCATTCCTACTAAAGCACACCCCAACATCAGGGAATTTGCAACATTGTTGCCGTCACCGACATAAGTTAAAGTTAAATCTTTGAAAGTTTGGAATTCTTCTTGAATTGTCAATAAATCAGCTAAAACTTGACAGGGATGCTCCAAATCTGTGAGGGCGTTAATGACTGGAATCTGGGCATAATTTGCGAAGGTTTCCAATTCTTGTTGTTCAAAGGTACGAATTGCCAGGCAGTCGAGATATTTATCTAATACTCTGGCAGTATCTTCAATTGGTTCTCCGCGACTAACTTGAGTAACATTAGGATTAAGGTCAATAACTTGTCCACCTAATTGGTACATTGCCACGGTAAAACTTACCCGTGTTCTAGTGGAGGCTTTAGAAAATAGTAGCCCCAATACTTTATTACAGCGCAATTTCAATTTTTGTGATTTTAATTGAGTTGCCATCTGCAAAAGTTCTTCAATTTCTACTGCGCTCAAATCTGCTATGCCTAATAAATCTCGTTGACTTAACGCTGTCATGCTTTTTAATGATGTTTAGGAACAATTAAGTGTTACGTTTTTTCAATTTATGCGAACATCTTTCAAGAACCCTGAAATATTCCGTTGTTCGGTGAAATGCTCGCGATAATACAAGATTAGAATAACTGTAAATTTGGATTTTTTTGATATTTAGGATTATTTCTCTATTACAATAACTGTGCTTTCAGACTTGGGTAAATCACTCTCTAGGCAGAGAAAATTATTGACATAATCTGCTTGTTTGATTTGCATGGCAAGTCAAGGGCTTTCTGTAGGTTAACTGATAACTGAAAAAGGTCTTTACAATATGATTTTTTCTGGTATAATTGCAAAATAGTGTGACTATTGCCAGCATGGCTCAGTGGTAGAGCAACGCACTTGTAATGCGTAGGTCGTCGGTTCAAATCCGACTGCTGGCTTTTGGATAGTAAGCGTATTTTTTTTGGCTTATGTACATTTCTACACTGCCAGATTAATTGTCGCCGTGACAAATTGTTGTCGTCGAAGCATTGGTGACAAATTAGTGTCGTCGAGCTTAATCACCAATACTCACATTTTAACTCACTTCGATGGCATCGGAAGAAGGAAGAGGGAAGAGAATCGAGCGGGGAAACTACTTCATAACTTCTCCTCGCTTCGGGGTTAAAGTCCCCTGAGTCATAGGTTGCATGAAATGCGTTGGGGTTTAAATCCCCATAGACTATCCAACATATCCCTCTTCCTTCTTCCTTCAACATCGGTTTTTAATACATATGCTATTTAAAACACAGCCTAATTCGGTTATGTGCGATAATTTTCTGTGCTGACCTACTTAATTTGTGAAATAGCGACATCTAATTTGGGAATGTACACCTTCAGTATCTGATAGGTCGCGTTTTTTCATTTCGATGACGGCGAGTTTTTCACCATGAAAAACCAGCAGATAATTAGCGATGTCTGCTTGAGCGCCCTGATTTTTAGTTCCCTTTCTCCGGCGATAAAATTTATCTACAGTCGAATTTATCGTGTAATCACTGAAGCACGATCACATCTTTTTCAGCGATATTATTGGGTAGGATGGCATTTGCATGAATAAATCGACTAAAAGTTCCCGATTTTCGCCAAAAAGAGGAATTTGTTCCGAACATTGCCTACTTACAGAATTATCAAAAATATACAGGAAGCATCAATTATGAATAATATTTACGGATATTATGTCGATAAACCTCTCAGCCAAGACCAATTGACATTAAAATTTTCGCCTTGTTCAATTCCCATCAAGGATCGTTGGAGAAACAACGGATTATCCGCAGATTTTATGGCTGATTATCTCGCCACTTTTATTCCCAAAGATGATTACGAGCCTAGCACCATTCAACGACAGGAAGAAGTCAAAAGTGCTGCCAGTTATATTGCTAATGAGTTACTAGAAAACTCGATGAAATATTGCGATTATGGTGCAAAATTTTCCATTAGCATCCAACTCCAACTAGATGCGGATCAAATTCGTTTTTTTGTGACTAATAGTATCGCTAAAGCTTCGATCGAACCATTCAAAGCATTCATCGAACAAATGATCAATTCTGACCCCAGCGAATTGTATTTCCAACAATTAGAAAAGAATGCAGAAAATCAAAATAGTACCGCATCGGGACTCGGATTGCTGAGTATGGTAAATGATTATTCAGCAATGTTGGGATGGAAGTTTGAAACAGTTTGCGAGAAACCAGAAATTATTGCTATAACAACAATGGTGCAACTCACCTTCTAGCATGAATTGAATCAATTTTGGACGTAGATCAATATAAAAATTAACTGAAAAATCTTGCACTCTATCTATTTACTGCTGTTTGGCTATTAATTATGGAAATCAAAGGCGATAATTATAAAGTTTGTTACGATACCAATTCCGCAAGTGTCAATTTTCATGGTAGCTTGCGTTTAAATGGCATGACAGAATATTCACTAATTTTAGATATGTTGACTGGTATTATTGATAGTAATCCTCCCCGGTTAACATTGAATTTAATGCATTTAGAATTTCTCAACAGTTCGGGAATTACCATGCTTTCCAAATTTTTTATTGGGATGCGAAATAATAAAAATATGCACCTGATGGTACTCGCTTCTAATGCAATTCCCTGGCAGGGAAAACTTCTCAAAAACTTGCAGCGTCTCGTACCAAATTTAAACTTTAAAATTGTGTAAATTGAAAATAATTTAACTTTAATGATGTATTTTCGTCAGCATTGAAGGGTATATTTAAATTTATAAATAGTCAAATTTAAGGGAAAAAGTAACCAATTTTATGATTGCGATGCGAAACAAAACTATTCATCTGATGATTGTCGATTATAACAATTTTCACTGATAAGGAAAATTATTGAAAAATTGACAGCGATTAATGCCTTCAATGAAATTAAGGTTTGTTTAGTTTTTTAAAATTTAATCAAAAAGACGGGATTGGAAAAATACTCATTCTATATTTTAGATTTGTCCGGGATTGAGTTATAGACTTTTAATATTCGAGTTGAATGAATAATTTCTAGCCCATATTTATACAACCCCTATTTGCTTATGAATTATCGGAATTACGGAAATATGGAATGGATATGGGGAAAATTTCACTACCATTTGGGGAAAATTTGAGAACTTTTGATATTTTTGGGAAATTATCGGGAATTATATCTCTAAACCAGATTAAATAATCAATTTTCAACCATATTCTCAGTTTCCTTACTTCATGACTAACTACCGAAATAAATAGATCGCACATCGATCAAGATTTTGGACTTGTTTATTGATCGCGAACTAATGAAATTTGGGATTTGCTTGAAACTAGTAATACAGGCAAGAGTATGTCTCAATCCATAAAACCTTTTTATCTAAATATTTTTAGTGCGAAAAAATATCGTACTATTCTTCTTTCTGCGGTTCTGTTCTTGACTTTCGATTTGGGTGTACTGTTACCCAACTTTCTGATCTCCAGCAACCTCAAAAAAGATGCCGTCAGCATCAACCTGGCAGGTAGACAGCGGATGTTATCCCAAAAGATTACAAAAGCATTGCTCCAGGTAAAAGTAGCCCAATTAGCTCAAAGAGACACGGGAAAAGCCAAGCAAGAACTCGAAAAATCTTTCCAACTGTTCGACGATACCCTACTGGGATTCGATCGCGGAAAAATAGTAACAGGTGGTGATGACAAACCAGTATTCCTCGATGGAGTAACCACAACTCAAGCCAAGGAAATAATCGCCCAAGCTCAAACAATTTGGTTACCCTATAAAACCAAAATTCAATCGGTACTGGCAAGCAGCGATAATTCTCTCACAGCATCCTTGGAGGATGCAATCGTCTACACAGAAGGCAATAACCTCAAGTTGCTCGACTTGATGAACCAACTCACTACCGAACAACAACAAAGAGCCGACAATAAAGCCAATACCCTGCAAATCATCCAAACCACAGGGCTGATTTTTGCCCTGATCAACTTCTTCATCCTCCTTTCCCACAGTCTCCGCAAGTTCAAAGATCACGATATTCAAATTCAACTTGCCAGCGCGGAAATTGAAGCACTCAACGAAAAACTCGAACAAGACAACCTCCGCATGAAACAAGAGTTGGACGTAACTCGACAAGTCCAACAAATGATTCTCCCCAGAGCCAAAGAATTGGCAGAAATCCCCGATTTGGATATTGCTGGCTTCATGCAAACCGCAAGCGAAGTTGGTGGTGATTATTACGATGTTATCCATCACGATGGTAAAGTCAAAATCGGTATTGGTGATGTTACCGGACATGGACTCGAAAGCGGAATGCTAATGCTGATGGTACAAACCGCAGTCCGGACTTTGCTAATTAACAACCAAACCGATCCTAAAATTTTCTTAGATGTTCTCAATCGCACAATTTACCAAAACATCCAACGCATGGAATTGGATAAAAATATGACCCTATCCATCCTCGACTACGAAGATGGAAAAATGAGGATATCCGGGCAGCACGAGGAAATATTGGTAGTGCGTCGGGGAGGAATGGTGCAGCGTCTGGATACCGTCGATTTAGGTTTACCCATCGGCATGGAAGAAGACATCGCAGAATTTATCGGTTACGCGGATGTACATTTATATCCCGGCGATATGGTAGTTCTTTACACTGATGGAATTACGGAAGCTGAGAATTCCAATAAAGAACAATACGGACTTAAGCAATTAATGAATGTGATCAAAGACAATTGGGATAAAACCGCAGAAGAAGTTAAACTGGCAATTATTCAAGATTTGAGTGTATTTGCAGGGGATAGCAAACCTCTCGATGATATTACTTTGGTGGTGTTGAAGCGAAAGATTGCACCAGCGAAGGAGTTGAGTGTTGCTAGTTAATTTGTGATCTTGAGCGATGGATAAATTTGAGGGGTAGGAAAGCCTATCCCATTAAGTACTCAGAATTAATTACTTCCCTATCGGCGAAACAGTCGTTACCACAAATTAATAATCAAAATTTTGTGTGACCGTTATCGTTTAAAATTATTAAGTCAAAAATCAAATACCAGCAATTAAAAAAAACAAAATTGCTGTGATTTTGAAAGTTAGTAATTATAGCAAAGAATATGACTACAGTAACCCAAGTTAAAGAAACTGAATTCGAGACACTTTTAAACTCTGAAAATATCCTCGTAGTTGATTTTACCGCTACTTGGTGCGGTCCGTGTCGTGTGGTTGCACCTTTAATAGAACAATTAGCCCAAGAGTATCCAGAAGATATTAAAGTGGTCAAAATAGATGTAGACCAAGATAAACCACTGGCAAAAAAATACGAAGTTCGCAGTATTCCTGCGGTGTTAATTTTCAAAAATGGCGAATTAGTGGAAAATCTTGTCGGTGCTAAACCCTATGAAGAATTTAGGGACGCGGTTAAAAAGAATCTTTAATTTGCTTGTTTATCTATCTTTATTTAATACAAAATAGTTCTAAACTACAAAGCAGGTGGTATAATCTCCTCTGCACACTTAAACTAAGTAAGTGTAGAGACATCATCGCTCGTGCGATCAGCACGGTAAAGTCGATAAAAATTCATGCCTACTACCACCTGGACTCGTCATCACATCCTTTCCCTGGCTGATTTCACTGCTACTGAATACAATACAGTTTTACAGACTGCTGCGAGTTTTCAGGAAGTACTAATGCGGCGAATGAAAAAAGTACCTACTTTACAGGGACAGGTGGTGGCTAATTTGTTTTTTGAACCATCTACTCGCACTCGCAGTAGTTTTGAACTTGCTGCTAAACGTCTGAGTGCAGATACGCTGAACTTCTCCGCTGCTAATTCTTCGATGACTAAGGGAGAAACTATTCTAGATACTGCCAAAACTTATTTGGCGATGGGTACTGATATCATGGTGGTACGTCATCAAGATGCAGGAGTACCAAACGCGATCGCAACTGAAATGGATCGTTTGGGTGTAAAAGTCAGTGTTTTAAATGCTGGTGATGGACAACACGAACATCCTTCTCAAGCGCTATTAGATTTGTTTACAATTTGTAGTCTGTTTGACCAAGATAATCCCCGAATCGAATTTTTGCAGGGAAAAAAAATTGCTATTGTCGGTGATATTCTCCATTCTCGTGTAGCTAGGTCAAATATTTGGAGTCTTACTGCTGCTAGCGGTGCGGAGTTACATTTAGCAGCACCACCGACGCTGTTACCAAAATTATTTGCCGATTATGGTAAAGATAGACCTGGTAAACTATTCGTACATTGGGAATTGGAGCCAGCTTTACAAGATGCCGATTTTGTGATGACGCTACGATTACAAAAGGAACGTATGACTAGTCATTTACTACCTTCATTGCGGGAATATCATCAGTTGTTCGGAATTACAAGGGCTAAGTTGCGAAATTGTCAAGATAATGTAAAAATACTACATCCTGGTCCTGTGAATAGAGGTGTGGAAATTAGTTCGGATTTAATGGATGACCCTGAGTTTAGTTTGATCCAAAATCAAGTTACGAGTGGTGTGGCGGTGCGGATGGCTTTACTGTATTTAATTGGTAGCGGTAAAGCTTCAGAATAATCAGAATTTGCGATTTTTCTACTGTTAACAGATGTCTGTGGGGTTAGAAGTCGGGTTTTTATAATCATTGTCTGTTACTAGAGAAATTTATCATCAAAACCCGACTTCTGTAAGAAAATATTTTCTAAGTTTAAAAATTAATCAGATTTGTTCGATTTGTCTACAATTGTTTTTAAACGATGAATTATCCAAGGGGTTCCACGATATTTGCCGTTAACTTGTTCTTGAATAAATTCTGTATTTACAATATCTACTTGATAATTAGTACCGCGATATTGACGAGTAACTGGTTTTTTTACTGTCTCAGATGGAGAAACAGTTTGATTTTGATGATTTTGATGATAATTATTTCGGCGTTGTTCAAATTTGAGTTGATATTCATTTTGCTGTAATAATTTCTTAGTAGTAACTAACACTACAATTAACAACAAAACCTGGATTTCCCAAGGTGCTAAAATCAAACTGAACACAAGGCTAATAATTGCGAATAAACCTGCGAGATATCCCACTTCATCGCTACATTTTTTAAAAATATAGCCAGTAATTACACAGATAAAAAGTGGAATCAGAAAAAATAAAGGCATCTTTTCTCAACTCCGAATTCTAAGCATTTGCTTTGATACAAAAATCATTCCGCTGCTATTGTAAGCAGATGTAACCGATATTAGACCTTTTCGGTTTTTTTGCTACAACTTCTTACATATATAAACAGCATCTCGGACTGATATTCCGAATTTTATTTATTGTTTAGTATATTAGCTTATTTTTATATACTAGCGCTCGAACTTGAATAGTTGCTCCGATTAAAAGATTACCGTTCGCGCAGCGTCTCCCCCAGGGAGAAAAAAAACCGCAGAGACAAGCCACTGCGTTGCGGAGGAACACGCACCGTTGTAGCAACTGCCGCGCAGAGAACGCATTCGTAAAGAGATAAAGAGAAATAGCTAATTTTCGAGCGGGATACGAGTAAATAATATTATAGACGTAGAATTACCTTTAATACGGTGTTCCTTTAATAATCGCAGAACAATGTTGAATATTCCCCAACTGTTAGCCACTGAACTGAATCTCCAGCCTTTTCAGGTAGAAAATGCGCTCTCGTTATTTGCAGAAGGTGCAACTATTCCGTTTGTTGCCCGTTACCGTAAGGAGCGTACTGGTGAGATGAATGAAACCCAGTTGCGTGATTTATCCGATAGGTATACTTACCTTACTGAATTAGAAGCAAGGAAATCAGTAGTTTTAAATGCGATCGCTGAACAAGGTAAACTTAGTGATGAGTTGAAACAGCAAATCGAGTTATGTTTACAAAAAACAGAGTTGGAAGATTTGTATTTACCTTATCGTCCTAAACGTCGGACTCGCGCTACTATTGCCAAAGAAAAGGGACTCGATCAATTAGCGGAGTTGATTAAGTCGTTGAATGTGAAAGGTGGTGTGTCAGGGGATTTAAATGCAGAAGCAGCGAAGTATATAAGTACAGAAAAAGGTGTTGAAAGCGCAGCAGAGGCGCTCAAAGGTGCTAGTGATATTTTAGCGGAAGAAGTGGCAGAGAAGGCTCATTTGAGGGCTTATTTACGGGAGTTGCTGTTAAAATCGGGGGTATTTGTTTCTCGCATTAAAGACGAATATCCCGAAGGAACGACAAAGTATGAAATGTACCGCGATTATCAGATGAAAGTTAGTAATATTGCCCCTCATAATATGTTGGCTTTGTGTCGCGGAGACAAGGAGAAAATATTAAGTTACGAAATTGCTTTTGATGAAGATGATGTGCTTTCTTATTTAGAATCTCAAGAAATTCGTAGTCAACAGTCATCTGTTCGCAATTTTTATCAACAAATGCTCAAAGATGCATTTAACCGTTTGATGAAAAATTCACTGATGAATGAAGTAATATCTGAGAAGAAAGAATATGCAGATATTGAGTCTATCAAAACATTTGAAACCAACTTACGTAACTTATTGCTGTCAGCACCAGCAGGGATGAAACCAGCAATCGCAATTGATCCAGGATTTAGAACTGGGTGTAAGGTGGCGATTTTGGATGAAACGGGGAAGTTTCTGGAGTATCAAGCGGTATTTCCCCATACAGGAGCCGGAAAACGCAGTGAAGCTGTAAAAACGCTGCAAAATCTCATCGAAAAATACAACGTTGAATTAATTGCCATCGGTAACGGTACAGCTTCCCGTGAAACTGACGAATTTGTCGCCGAAGTCATGGAAAATATGCCGCGTAAACCAATTAAAGTCATGGTTAACGAGTCGGGTGCCTCTATATATTCAGCGAGTAAAGTCGCGATCGCAGAATTCCCCAATTTAGATATTACCGTGCGCGGAGCTATTAGTATCGGTCGTCGTTTACAAGATCCTTTAGCGGAATTAGTCAAAATTGATCCCAAATCTATCGGTGTGGGACAATATCAACACGATGTAGACCAAAAATTGCTCAAGAAGAAATTAGATGAAACGGTAGAAAGCTGTGTTAACTACGTTGGTGTTGATTTAAATACAGCATCTAAAGAGCTTTTAACTTCTGTTTCCGGGATTACGTCTAGCATTGCGAATAATATTGTCCAATATCGTAATCAAAATGGTGCTTTCAAAAACCGTCGTCAATTGTTGAAAGTTCCCAAATTAGGACAAAAGCTTTTGAACAAGCAGCAGGTTTCTTGAGAATTCGTGGTGGTGAAAATCCTTTAGATAATACCGCAGTGCATCCCGAAAGTTATGCGGTGGTGAAAAATATTGCTTCAGATTTGAATTTGGAATTAAAACAAGTTACCCAAATTGCCGAAAATCTCAAAAAAGCTGATTTAAAGAAATATGTTACCGATACTGTAGGTGAACCGACATTAAGAGATATTATCGGAGAATTGGAAAAACCTGGAAGAGATCCTCGTGCTGAGTTTAAGTATGCGACTTTTAAAGAAGGAATCAACGAGATTAGTGATTTAGAAGTAGGAATGGAATTAGAAGGAATTATTACAAATGTGGCAAATTTTGGCGCTTTTGTAGATGTGGGGGTGCATCAAGACGGTTTGGTACATATATCTCAGCTTACCGATCGATTTGTCAAAGATCCTAAAGAAGTTGTTAAAGTTGGAGAAGTTGTAAAAGTTAAGGTATTGGAAGTTAATCAAAAATTAAAGCGGATTGGTTTGTCGATGAAAGCTGTTAAGCAATAAACAAATTAATCATGTAGAGACGGGGCGTATTGCTACGTCTCCCGGTATTTCGGATTGTATTGAGAATTCTCAAATAATATATTTATTTTTTAACGCAGAGGAACACAAAGGTAAACGCAAAGGTACGCGGAGTTTTGGGATTTTTTAGCTCCCGAAATAATTGCAAAATTAGAAGATATCCTGAATTGCCATTATTGAAGTTGTAGCTAGTAATTGGGAATTAGGAAAGAAATGTATTTTAATTTACTTGTTATCGAGTTTAGACTTTGTAACAATCGTCAAAATTCAGATAATTATTTCTGCTTTTAATCGGGTATCATATCTCTACTTAGTTTAAGTTAAACCCTAAATTAATCAACTTAAAATCATGCCACTTGAGTTAATTGTTTTAATCGCTGCATTAGTTGTTGCCTTTATAGTTTTTAAGGCTTTATTAAACGTAGTAAAAACAACTATTAGTACCGCGATCGCGCTTTTTGTGATTGTGGTTATTTTGAGTATGTTTGGTATTACTCCGGAAGATTTAATCAGAGAAATTACTAATTTACCTCAAACTTTGATGCGCTTATTTCCGCAAACACAAACACAAATAAACTTTTAAGATTCAAGATACAAATAGTTTACTTGAATGATTTTTGAATGATTTAGAAATTATTTTTTAATCAAAATATAGGCTGTAGCATACTCTGGTAATTGCTTAATATATTGATTGAAACTATTTTGATTTGGGAAAATACCTGCAAGAAAATCAAGTTGATAAAAGTTGGGTAAAAATGCCCCACCAGTATCGGCAATAACTCCCATTCGCAGTTGTTTGCGTCCATTTTGCATATACTCCATGACAATCATTCTACCTAAACCAATATTGAGTACATCACCAGCAAAAGTTACTCCTGGTTTAATTGATATTTTTTGATCAATTTTATAGCCGTAACCTTTAATATCTTTAACTTCTCTAAAATACCAGTAACGCTTTTGCGAACGTCTATTTAAACCTTTGACATAGGGAATTTTGTTACTTCTATCAACGTTAAAATAAGCCGAAGAACCACCACCTAAATCAACAAGCATAGTACCTTGCATTAAGGCTTCTTCTAACCCTTCTCTAGTCATATAAACAATCGGTTCAACTTTACCAAATTCCTTACCACCAGGTTCATAAATACCGGACAATACATCTTGTTTTGTATATTTAGTGTAAAATTCATCTGTATTTGCATTGTCTTTGAGGCTGTAGAGAGGAATATTAAATTTAGCAGTTTTCTTGCGAGAACCGGGATGAACAAAAACAGCGTATTTGGTAATTCGTAAATTTTTACGTTGAGGTTCTTTAGGATTATAAGCAGACCATTTGATCACCCGAAAATTAGAATTGATAAAATTGGGGTCTTGTAAACGAGTTGTGCGATTGTTTGCAATATCTTCTTGTAATATAGTAATCATAAAATCAAGAGTTTTCGTAATATCTTCTACAGATACATTTTGAGTTTCCAATACCCCCGGACGTAAAATATTTGGGTCATTATTGGCATGGTCTTGATAATATTTTCTTGTATTTATTAAAGTCGCTAATAAATCCCTTTGATTAAAATTAATTTTATTCCCAGATAATTGAGCAGAACTAAATAACTTATCGCCATTAATACTAAATTGATATTTTTGTAATTCGTCAATAACTTTGTAAGCTTGGGATAGTAGTTGCGGTTGATATAAAGTATTTGTATTGCTTAAAGGTTGATTTTGACAAGGTGCAGCATTATTTGAATTACACGATGTAGGTAAAAAAGAAAAATTAGGAGTTAATTTAAGACTTGAATTGAGTAAATTTTGCTGTTGCGGATGTACAGGAGAATTTTTTTGTATCAACTGCTGACTTGGCGATTGATCATAAGCATAACTACTTAGATTCCCAGCCAATAAAAAACCAATGCTACCGATTAAAAAACGCATTTTTGGGATAAACATAAGACAAAATTTATTATTTACTTTTTGATATACCAGAACTCGAACAATAGGTCAAAGGTGAATAATTTTACCGATACTTTCGATTTAAATACTCCCTGTAAATAAAATTCGACCGATATAGCATAGCTAGAATTGTTAATCGGTTTTTCTGTTCCCTTTGCTGTAAAAACCGAAATTAACAATATATTTTGCGTTTCTTGCTAATTAGGATAAATCTATTACTATGTATTGTTGTACATCTCTCTTGAGCGGGAAACACAAAGCGTCATAAGCATACCTAAAGTTAGTTTTCAGGTTAACTGCGATCGCTCATACTGCAAGCAAACCGAAAAATTAATCATTAATCAAGAATAGGTATTAAAACCGACTCTCTAAATTACGAACTCAGAATTACTAATTACAATACAGAATTATTATGCGTTGGGAATTTGGTCGAAGAAGCGATAATGTTGAAGACAGACGCGGTAGAAAAGTTTCTCCCGGTGTAGTTGGTGGTGGTATTGGTGGTTTGGTTCTCACTTTAATTGCGATTTTTTTGGGTGTAGATCCAGCTATTATTAACCAAGTGATACCTCAAAATGATCGTTCAAGTCCAACTCAAACAACTTCTCAACCCAAAGACGAGATGGGACAATTTGTTTCTGTGGTACTCGCTGATACCGAAGATACTTGGAATAACCTATTTCGACGTATGGGACAAGATTACCAAGAACCAAACTTGGTATTGTTTGATGATGCAGTACAATCAGCTTGCGGTTATGCAAATGCTGCTGTTGGTCCTTTTTACTGTCCTCCAGACCAAAAAGTATATCTGGATTTAAGCTTTTTTCGAGATTTAAAAAATAAACTTGGCGCACCCGGAGATTTTGCTCAAGCATATGTAATTGCTCATGAAGTCGGACATCATGTCCAGAATTTGATGGGAATTACCAACAAAGTTAGAAGCATCCAAAATCGAGCCAGCCGAGTTCAAGCAAATCAACTTTCTGTGAGATTAGAGTTACAAGCAGACTGTTTCGCTGGTATTTGGGCTCATCACGCAGATAAATCAAGGCAAATTTTAGAACCTGGTGATATTGAAGAAGCCCTTAATGCTGCTTCAAGTATAGGAGATGACCGTTTACAAAGACAATCCCAAGGATATGTCGTCCCCGAATCCTTTACTCACGGAAGTTCAGCACAAAGGGTTCAATGGTTTAAGACAGGTTTTCAATCGGGTAGCGTTGAGCAATGTAATACTTTTGCTGGTTAGTTGTTGGTAGTTGGTTGTTTAACTCCTAACTCCGGTGGTACTAACTCCCGTACAGACGTAGCATTGCTACGTCTCTACAAAACTAACTCCGGTGGTACTAATTCTCTTTAAGCCACTCCACAATCTGGGGATTAACTAAATCCGGCACTTCATCATGGGGACAGTGACCTGCACCGGGAATTGGGACTATTTTGATGTCTTTACCGTTTTCGAGGGCTTCTTCGTACACTTTCGCGCCGCTAATTGGTGTCCACGGGTCGTCTGCACCCCAAATTACTAATAACGGACATTCGATTTTGGGTAATAATTCTTCTGGGGAATCACCGGGAGGTGCTGTCAAAATTGATGCAAATACTTGCTGTGCGCCTTCGTCACAGGAAGGTTGGTAAAGCATATCTACTAATTCGTCAGTGACAGCATTGCGATCGCGATAAACTTGGTAAAGTGTACGGCGAATTTGGGATTTTCTGCGAATATTGTTAAATACAAATTTACCTGTTATCGGATGACTCACCAATTTGTTAAAAGAACCCATGACAAAGCGTAATGGTGGATTGAGTTCGTGGGGACGATGGCTCAAACCTCCCGCTGCGTTGATTAAAACGGCTCCGTTGGTGATTTCGGGATGCTGTACTGCGACGGTTAAACTAATCAATGCACCAACGGAGTTACCGATAAATACGGCTTTGTTGTGGATATATTGTTGATGGAAGTCTTTGAGTAATTCCACCCATAAATCTACGCTGTAATTGATGGGGGCTTTATCGGAACCGCCAAATCCTAATAAATCTAGGGCAAATACTTGATAACCAGCATCGGCTAATATGGGAATATTTTTCCGCCAATGTCCAATAGATGCACCGAAACCGTGAATTAATACTAAAGGTTTTCCCGTACCCATGACGGTGTATTGAATTTTGTAACCTTTCCAATTCCAGAACAGTTTTTCAAAGGTGGTTGTTGATTTTGATGTAGTAGTCACAGTTTTTGTGAAGTTTAGTAAAGTCTTTCTTATTATGGTAACGGTTTGTGGGTCTGAGAATTTTAGATTTTAGATTTTAGATTTTAGAACCCACGCAGGTGGATTTGGTTTGTGTCGCAGCGGTAACAAAGCGCCGGATAAAGACGTAGCAATGCTACGTCTCTACATTAATTTTTTGTGGGGATTAATTTTATGTATTTACGCTAAAATCAATCTTGACGATAATATCATTAAAATCGCGATCGCCACCTCCTTTTAAATCTTCAAAACCGAAGATATTATCACCGAGCATCATTACGTGGTCTGCACCGTCGGAATTAGCACCAAGGAATGGAAAGTAAATATCCGTAAATGTATCAAAGGTGCCATCAACTATTAAAAAAGGTGCGAATATTGCACTGGGTTCAAATTCACCTGTAAAGGTTGCTGTAGTTTGATTATTAACGCTGAGTTCAATGTTAGTAATCCGGTTTTCTACTGCGGCTTTTGCGTAACCTTCTTGTCCAACTAATATATCAGCTACACCGTCACCGTTAGTATCGATACCGCCATTTTCATCAGCTACTTGGAAGAAACCTACCACATTATTAAATGTAGCTTCGCGGTGAATGGTAAAGGTTGCTTTTTGTTTGACGGTTATTTCGGTACTTCTGAAGTCAAGCACTTCGATGCTTTCTTGTAATCTGCTACCAATGACTTTTTTGGCTTTACCATCCAATTTCATATTGATTTTGACACCTTCAAAATCTAAATCAAAGCCATTTGTTTCAACTTCGGATATTTGTAAGAAGTTAGCATCCGAAAAAGTTAGTTGGGATAAGTTGATTTGACCTTTTTTTACACCATCAATAGTACCGTTTTTGACTGAGAAGAAACGGAAGTTGGTATCACTACTAAATTCCAGAATTTTTTCAATATTAGTATCAAAACCTTGAGGTGCATTTCCTAATATAGAAAAGATGCTTTGAGCGCGTTTTAAAGCTACTTCTATATACTTTTCATTGTCGGTAGAAATTCCATCGATAGTTCCTTGTTCATCATCAACGGTAAAGAAACCAATTTCTTTTATTTCTTGGATACTTTTACTTTTGAAAGAAAACTTGAGCGAAGATTTACCACCTTTGAAAGCAAAGCTTTTATTACTTTTAGATGTTAAAGTAAATTTCCCTTCGTCATTTCCATCATCATCTCCATCGTCATCATCGTCGTCGTCATCATCATCCCCAATCATTCCACCTGAATTTTCATCATCATCATCGTCGTCATTGTCATCGTCATCATCGTCGTCATCATCATCGTCGTCGTCATCATCATCATCCCCAATTATTCCACCTGAATTTTCATCATCGTCATCATTAATATTACTATTACTATTTTTAGTGATAGTAACAGTACTCATAGAGATATCTGTGGTGACAACTTTATAATCACGTGTTGTTTCCAAACTCAGAGCAATGGTTTCATCTACTGTACTTGTACCACTAGTAATATTTAAAGTGACATTAGCAGTCTTTTCTCCAGCTTTAAAGGTAATTTTTCCTTTACTACCATCAAAATTTTCAGCACCTGTTAAAGTGTAATCTTGATTAAAAGTTGCGCTACCAGAAATAGTAAAATCAATAGTTAAAGCCGCAGTAATTTTACCCGTGCGAGTGAAAGTATAAATAACTGGATTTTCACTACCTTTAATAATATTATTGGAACTAACTGTAAAGGAAATTTCTGGTTTATCTTCTGCTAAAGCGACAAGGAAGCTATCAGATTGATTTTGAGTAGTCAGAATTTTATCGTCAAAAGTGGCTTCTTGGTAAAAAGTACCGGCAATGTAGATTTTGCCATTTTTGACAGCAATATCGGATATGTCATCTGCATTCATACCACCGATATTTTGCAGCCATTTTACTTCACCATTATTATCAAACTTAGTGATAAAAGCGTTGTAATAGTCATCTTCACTAGTTTCCCCACCTTCATCGTAAAGCATGAAGTTACTAACACTCATACTTTTACTGTGATAATGTCCGGTGACATAAGTATCACCCATTTCGTCTACAGCAATACCTTGAACATGAATAACTTCATCGTTGTCATCAATGTTAAAGTCTTTCGCCCATGATACCTCACCTTTATTATCTAATTTGGCAACAAATACATCACCATTTTCACCACCTTCAAGACTTGTATTACCAAATTGGAGAGTTTCTTCAAACTCTCCGGTAATAAAAGTATTGGCTTGATTATCTATCGCAATATCTTCCGCGATAAGATAACTACTATTTGTGAATTTCTTTTCCCACCCTTTGGTACCTGAGCTATCAAATTGAGTGACTGTGATACTTTTGTTATCAACTCCAGTCATCAACTGATAAGAATTACTATCTTTATCTACAACAATATCTTGAGCAAAGTGATTGGTATTATTCTCACCTAATTTTTTCACCCACAAACCATCACCCTTACTATCAAGCTTGGCCGCGAAAGCATAATCTAATAAACTGGTAACAAGGGCAGTACCAAACTTGATTTCTCCTCTAGATTCTCCGGTAAGATAGATATTATTTTGACTGTCTACATCAATACCATAAACTTCGTCATCGTTTGTACCACCGAAATTTTCTGACCATAATTTATCACCATTGTTATCTAATTTAGTAACAAAAATATCACTTGATTCACCACCTGAAACAGTAGAATCGTTAGAAGTAATTGAATTCTCAAATATTCCAGTAAAGTAGACATTACCACTAGTATCTACAGCAATATCTTCAACTTCTTCTTTATTAGTAGTACCAAAACTTTTTACCCAATCAAATTTTCCTTCTTTGTCTAATTTAGCGACGAAAACATCAGAATCACCTTGAGATGTTAGAGATTCACCACCAACAGTAACTGTACCTAAAAAATCTCCAGTGACATAAGTATTTCCTTGATTATCAACAGCAAGGAATTCGTAACCAAAAGTATCGCTACCAAACTGCTCTCCCCAATCTAAACTTAACTTAGGATCGTCATTGCTAATAACGCTCATTACCATCACATCTTCATTTGAAGATAGTCGTTTTAGTTGATTCATCACCATCTGGGGATTATCGATGATGTAATCTCCCTCAACTAGAGTAAACTTAATAGTTTCATCTGACTCAATTTCAACCTCTTTAATCGGTGTAATGGTAACGGTAGCTTCACTTTCTCCCGCAGCAATCATAACCTTACCTTTAGTAAGACTTTCAAACTCAGCACCCATTTGCTTGTAGTCTGTATCTAAAGTCGCAGTACCACCAAGAGTAAAATTAACAGTTAGAGGATTAGTAGTATCACCAGTACGAGTAAAAGTATATGTAAGTGCTTTGCTGGCATCTTCCGGTACACTCATCAAGTCAACAGCAAGAGTCACTTCTCCTGGTGCTTTCTTAATAACACCCTCTTGTACTAGTACTGCTTCTTTGACTTCTGCTGGTGCTTCTTCAATAACAGCCTCTTGTACTAGTACTGCTGATTCTATATTCTCAACACCATTCGTTTCCATATAAAGTAGCCTTCTGTTTTATCAATAAAAAGGATTCCTATTGGTTGTAACTCAAGCTACTTTTTAATGTCAAAAATAGATGTAGTAGAGAAAATAATTCCGTATTTATACTTAAGTTATTCGCTGATTACAATTGTTTAACTGTAATAATACTGTTGTTATTTATATAATTACTCACATTCCTCCTTCAGATTACCTATATCTTTTTACCTCTTCCCTCTGCGTCTCTGCGATTTTTTTTTAATCAGTGCATATTCATAACTAATCGATATAAATTGTCGCGGATTTAATTTATATTTGTATTCGTATTTTCTTTCATATAAATATTCCGAATTGGGAATGGAATTAATATTCCTTCTTGGTTGTAACGCTTGTGCAATTTCTTCACAAGTAAATGTTTGCCCATTCTTTGGTCAAAATATTCAGCAACTCGCATATAAAGCGTAAAATCGATAGTGAAATCATTAAATGTATGAAATCTGAGATATGGTTCATTTTCCAATAAATCAGGTGCAATTTCTTGCATAACTTCTTTAGCAACTTCTACAGTAATTTTTTCAACTTCTTCCAAATTGCTATCGTAGCTAACACCTATTTTCATAGTTAATGTGAGTTGCTTAGCTGGTAAATGATAATTGGTAAAATTTGCTGAAGCTAATTTAGAATTAGGAACAATAATTGTATTTTTAGAAATTTCTTCTATAGTTATATTCCGCCAAGTAATATCTGTAATATAACCTTCTTCACCGCCTTCTAATTTGATATAATCTCCCGTTTTTGCTTGTTTGGAAAGAATTAAATAAAATCCCGAAAATAAATTCGCTAAAGTATCTTGTAGTGCTAAACCAACTGCTAAACCACCAATACCCAAAGTTGTAATAATCGGCGTAACTTCAATGCCGATGGTTTGAAATATTATTAATGCTCCCAAAACAAAAATAGTAGTTTTTATCAAATTAGAAATTAGCGATGCAGAAACTCCTTCTGTTCGCTGAATAAACAAATTGACAAACCCAGCAGCAAGACGTGCAAGAACTAATGTTACGGTAAATAAAAAAATTGCGATAATAATTTTTTGCAGGGCTGTGGTAACATCTTCCTTGAGTGAATAACTCAGAATCGCCCCAAAAAAACCAGCAAGCACAAACCAAATCAAAGGGATACGTCGCAAAGAACTAAATATTATCTCGCTTCCCGGTATACCTTTTTAGTAATAATATTTCCGAGTTTATTGAAGACAATTTTTTCAGCAATTATTCCAGCTAATAACCCAACTAAAATAAATAAAAGTGGTCTAATCCATTGCATCATTATCATCATCTGGGATTTGAGGTTTCGGATTACATTATCATAATCTAGTCATATTAACTATATAATTTTTTTACTGTTTCAATAATTTAGTTATTGAGCATGGGGTATGGGCATGGAAAATTAGAAAGAGATAATGAGAAATTTCAAACTCCTCACTCCTAATTCATAACTCCTAATTCCTAACTCCTAACTCGATAAACGATGTCTTTACCAATCATTTACCATCCAGATTATGTTACCCCATTACCCGACGCGCATCGTTTCCCGATGCCGAAGTTTCGCTTACTTTACGAGTTACTTTTATCCGATGGAATCGCGGATTATCAGCAATTTTACGCACCAGAACTGCCAAATCAGCAAACTATCGAGTTAGTTCATACACCCGATTTCGTACAAGCTTACTTACAAGGAACCCTCGATGCCAAAGCACAACGTCGTATCGGTTTACCTTGGAGTCCTCAATTAGTAAATCGTACTTGTACGGCGGTTGGTGGTACAATTATGGCTGCGAAAATGGCGTTAAATTATGGTTTAGCTTGTAATACTGCGGGGGGTACCCATCACGCTTTTCCTAGTTATGGTTCGGGTTTTTGTATTTTCAATGATATCGCGATCGCAACTCGTGTCATTCAAAAACTCAACCTGGCGCAAAAAATTCTGATTGTTGATTTAGACGTACATCAAGGAGATGGTACTGCTTTTATATTTCAAGATGATGATAGCGTTTTCACTTTCTCGATGCACTGTGAAGTTAATTTTCCCGGTACTAAACAAAAAAGCGATTTGGATGTACCTTTACCCGTAGGAATGGAAGATGATGCATATTTGCAAACTTTAGCGAAATATCTACCGGATTTACTCACAGATGTCAAACCAGACTTAGTATTATACGATGCTGGTGTTGATACTCATATCGGTGATAAATTAGGCAAACTCGCTTTAACTGATACGGGTATTTATCGTCGAGAAATGCAGGTTTTAACTACTTGTATAGCGGGTGGTTATCCGGTGGCTTGCGTTATTGGTGGTGGTTATGCGGATGATATGAAATCTTTAGTATGGCGACATTCTTTGTTACATCGAGCAGCGAGTGAGGTTTATCGACAATTTGGATTATAAATCAATTTTGGATTTTGGATTTTAGATTTATTCCATAAATAAATTAATAAATTCCGGAGCATGAGACTTTTTGAAAATATCTTTTTGAAAATATCTTTTTGAAAATATAAAATTTGGTAATCTAGTTGAGGTAGTTTGTATTATTCAAAATGCAATTAAATCGACTCAATCAACAATTACAATTCATTATCGAAATTGACAAGCTAAAAAATGTTTTACGTCAAACATTATTAATAAATGGTTCCCGTAGAGAAAATAGCGGTGAACATTCTTGGCATTTAGCAATGATGACAATGATTTTAGCAGAATATGCACCCGAAGGAACCGATCTATTTCGTGCGATGAAAATGTCATTAATTCACGATTTAGTAGAAATTGATGCTGGGGATACTTTTTGTTATGACGTGGAGGGAAATCAAAGTAAAGTAGCAAGAGAATTAGAAGCAGCAACTCGAATCTTTGGATTATTACCGGAAGAGCAGGGAAAAGAATTGCGTTTACTTTGGGATGAATTTGAAGCCAGAGTTACACCAACAGCTAAATTTGCGGTAGCTTTAGATAGAATACAGCCTTTTATTCACAATCAACAAACCCAAGGTGGAACTTGGAAAATACATAATATTAATCGTAATCAAGTTATGAAAAGAATGGCTCCTGTAGAAGAAGGTACGCCGAAACTATGGAATTTTATATTAGCAGAAATTGAAAATTGTATTAATAAGGGATATTTGAAAGAACAATCATGAGAAGTCGGGTTTTTTCTAACTTGTAATTATGTGATGAATAGTGTTTTTAAAAACCCGACTTCTTCTTTTTTCTAATTTGTAATTGTGTGATGAATAGTGTTTTTAAAAACCCGACTTCTTTACGAACAATATCAATTTTAAGATTGCGATTCAACAATACCAAAAATTTCTTCCCACTCATGATTACTCAAAGCTTTCTCCTCAAATTTGACTCCAAAACACTTTTGTGCAGCATCAATCAAAGCTGCAATCACTCTTTCAATTGCCAAATTTTCTCCAACTACCACCCTATCTAAATCTTCACCAAAAACTTGTTTAAACAACTCTATATCTGGTTTCAAACTCATCGAACCATGCTGTAAAACAACATTCCCACGTCTTAACTGAGCGCTACCAATCAACTTAATACCATCAACCGTAACTAAATCGGCAACTGTTGCGGTACCAAAACAATTAGGATTATTAATATAACCCCTTCCAGCAATACCGTAATCTAACTCAATACCTAAATTTTGCCATCCTTTAATCAAAAATTCGCATATTTTTTGATACATTTCCATCCGACTTCCAGGAAGTCCAGAAGTCACCACAGCGTAAGTTAAATCACCATGGTGTAACACTGCGCGTCCACCTGTAGGACGACGTATCAAGTCGATTTGCTCGTTTTTCCAAATTAAATTCTGCCAATCTTGCGAGTACTTACGCTGATGATAACCAAGAGAAATTGCAGACGGCGACCAAGTATAAAAACGTAAACTAGATGGATGTCCCGATTGATGCTTTTGTAACAACCATTGATCGATCGCCATCTGTAATTTACCATTGGCTTGTAAAAACGGAATTAATCGCCAAGTTTGAGAAATCACAGGTTAGTTAGGAGTTAGGAGTTAGGAGTTAGGAGTTAGGAGTTAAGAGTTAGGAGTTAGGAGTTAGGAGTTAGGAGTTAGGAGTTAGGAATTGGGAGTTGGAATTTGGGGGTTGGGAGTTGGGAGTTGGGAGTTGGAATTTGGGGGTTGGGAGTTGGAATTTAGAAATTGGAAGTTAGCAGCTAATATCTCGAATTGAAATTTTTTCATAACTCCTCACTCATAACTCCTCACTCATAACTCCTCACTCCTAACTAAAGTGTACCGATTTATTACACTGCACCAAACTTAGACTGTAAATCTTCGTCATTATCATCTGCGATTGTTGCGACGATAGTAATTAAACGAGAAACTTCCGCAGCAGACAAATCTTCTAAAGTACGCATCGAGATGACTACAACCTGGTTGTCTATAATGCCAAAACGTGCTTCTAGAGTAGCCGAACAGTTCATCTGCAAAAGAGAACGCATCATTGTAGCTTCATCTTTAGCTGGTAACTTCAAAACTGAAGACCAGACTGTAATTGTATCTTCATCACTCGTCCCCGTCAATCGGACAAACACTTCCACACTACCGTATTTAAACTTCCATAAATAAGCACCTTCAGAAGGATGATTGACCATTGCGCTATCGTTCTCTTCGAGTGTATCGATAACGTTTTCAATCACGTCTACATGGTTTATGGTAGTTGGTTCTGTGATCAAATCATCCATTAATTCGTTGCTATCGGAATCGATTTGGTAAGATGTCATACAAGTTGTCCCTCAAGATGATAAATATTCCACACCTACTTTATACCTAATCAAATCAAGTTAGGAGTGAGAATTAAGAAGTTAAGAATTATCTATCTTTCATCTGTAAGTAGGATTAAAGGGTTGGAGCGTAGATTTAATCCCAGTTTGCAAGCTGTTGAAAGTCTTATAATTAAATTTGTGTAATTAAGAACTACAAGTAATTAATCTCCCCAGGAAAGCCACTCCCGTGCTGCTTTTTCCGCAGCTTCAGGGGTATAGTATAATTTTCTTTCACCAAACACTTCCCCACCAGAACTTATTATTCTAAATTGCCATTCCATTACTTCAGTGTAAAAAACCAGTAATGTTAGATTTTCAATGCCAACAACTAAATGAACGGTTGTTTGAGTCATGGTATTGCATTTACACAACTACAGACTTTTTATATACTCTACAATCAGTTATTATCAAGTTTATTCTATACTTTGTATCAATCAACAATTCTCAATGAAAGTCGATTTATAAAATAATTTTTCCGTAGTAATAAACTTGGTTCTGATAAACTTGATAAAAACCCGATTTCTAAAGATTGCTCTGAAGTATATAAGTGGGGTTTTTTAAAACAGTATCAATAACACATTTATAAACTTGATAAAACCCGACTTCTAACAATTGATTCTATCAAACTTACAAGTCCTATTTATAAATAATTGCCGATCAATTGTTCATTGATAACTGATTACTGATTACTGATAACTGATAACTGATTACTGAATTTCCTTGACATTTTCCATAACCTGTTTGTATAGCTGCTGATTATTTTGTTCTTGAAAAATCTCTGCGGCTCGCTGTAAGTCGGCTAAAGCACCATCTTTATCTTTTGGAGCGCGAGCATTTCCTCGATTATTATAAGCAGCACCAAAGTTGGGATTGAGACGAATAGCTTCATCGTAATCGGAAATAGCACCTTCTTGATCTCCTTGAGCAGCACGAGCATTTCCCCGATTATTATAAGCAACAGCATAGTTAGGATTAAT
This sequence comes from Richelia sp. SL_2_1, assembly GCA_012033205.1. GTDB lineage: Bacteria > Cyanobacteriota > Cyanobacteriia > Cyanobacteriales > Nostocaceae > Rivularia. The sequence continues at coordinate 34,824 of JAAUSO010000038.1, forward strand.
ACGAATCGCTTCAGTATAATCTGCTATAGCTTCGTTTCTATTTCCTTGAGCAGCACGAGCATTTCCCCGATTATTATAAGCTTCAGCATAATTAGGATCTAAACTAATAGCTTGGTCATAATCGCTAATTGCACCGTTGATATCACCTTGAGCAGCACGAGCGTTTCCCCGATTATTATACGCTTGAGCGTTATCAGGTGAAATGCGAAGCGCTTGATTATAATCGGCGATCGCACCTTGTCTATCTCCTGTGTCAAACTGTACTAAACCCCTACCGTTGTAAGCTTCCACATAGTCGGAATCAAGATTAATAGCTTTTGTATAAGCTGCGATCGCGCCTTGAGTGTCACCCTGAATATGTTTATACTGTCCCTGTGCGTAAAATTCCTTAGCAGTCGATGGGTTAGGTACTGGACTTGTTGCAGGGCTAACTCCTATTTCTGTAACTAATACATCTTTATCGTTGCTGCAAGAAACAGTTACAGTTGCGATAAATCCACTCAACAAGACTACACCAAATCTTTTGAAAAATCCGATCAAATTTTGCTCGAACAACCACTGTTTCATAAGTTACTTTTGCTCAAGGTACCCACAAGTTTGGCATTTATATGAAAAAAATACATTTTTCTTAATATTGAATAATCATCACTCTAATTCTGTATATTGACTATTTTTACATGGATTTTGTGGCGAATTTGTTTACATTTTACCAAACGGATTTTAGATTAAAAAACAAGCCAGCACCCTGTTATAATCTAACTTTAATATACTTCTTCTTTATTCTTCACTTTCGGCTTGCTTGGAAATTAATCTTAAACTGGTGGTTTTTGATATGTCTACAGCAAGTTGCTCGATATTATTCCCTAGGTTTTTTTGAATATCTTTAGTAAGGGTGATATCAAAATCTAAATCTACATTTTGAGTTTCTACTAACCGTACCAGTTCGGAAAATGGCACTTTAATTGTTGTGCGTTCGGAACTATTAAGTTTAAAATTTGGAGTTTCAGATAATTTTTGAGCCAGCATTGCTTGTTTGATTCGTTCTTGGAGATGTTCAAATTCTGATTTTACAAGTTGCCATTGTTGTTCTAATTCAACATATTTTGCACCAAGTAAACTTAAATCTTCCATTCTTGGATCAAAATTGAACTTTTGTGTGATTTTCAACAAACTTAGATGAACTTGAGCAAGAATAATACAGTCTAAGTAAGCATATTCAATTTGTTCTTCACTTAAAGGTCTAATTCCCCAATCGCTGCTTTGTTGCTGTTTATCAATATCTTGAAAATGACAAATTTCTATTGCTAAGGTCTTCAATTGATAATTAGGTAAAGGTAAAATATAATATGGAATTTGTTTCGCCATTTCCAAAGTGCAAGTGACATTTTTCGCTTGCTTTTTACCTAAAAATCTTAAATCATATTTAGCATTATGAAATACTTTTTCTATTGAAGAATTTATCATAATTTTTTCGATAAATTCTTCAACAATAAAAGGCTGTTCGAGTACATCCAAAATATAAACACTTTCTCCAGTTAAATCCCTAGAGTCATCCAAAACTTGAATCAGAGATAGTTTGGGATTACGAGTATCATAGTCAGCAACTTCTGTATCTAGCCAAAGAGTTTTTACTTTAGTATACTTAGCAACAAGAGAACGAATTTCCGAAGCCGATTTTAGATAAGGCATTGAGTAATATTCCCTAATAAAAATTGGATTAAAGTAACCAAGCTCCAATTTTCCAAGGTAACATTTTGTCTGTAATTTATTTGTAGTGCTGTATCTTTTTGCTACTAGTAATCATGACCACGGATTCAAAGGGATTTCACTGATTACAAGGATTTAATTACCAATTCCCAATTCCCAATTCCCAATTACCAATTCCCTTATGAATTACGAATAGAATCAGCCTGCGATAAATTTTCTGCTTCAACCTGCATGATTTTAATATCTGATGGAGTCCATAAGCGCGGTGCTTGGCAATGATGAGCTACTAGCAAACCCCATAAACCTTTCTTAGTTAAGATGGGTACAACTAAATTAGCGCGAACCTCTAAATTACGTAAAAAATCACGATGACAATCAGCAATAGGTTCTAATTCAATATCTGGAATTGCCCGTACTCTTCCGTTTAAATATAAAGCAGCATACTCATTATTAAAACATTCTTCTGGACCAGTCGAACCCAAAATAGACCATTTATCCGAACTCAAAGACTCAAAGGTGACTTGTCCATTCCACTGAGAATAGAAATAATACAATACAAGCCTATCTACACGCATAGTATCTCGTAGACGACTTGTGGTTTCGACAATTAACTTATCTCGTTCTATTGTGGTTGTTAAGCGATTAAGTACTATGCGTAGACCACGGTCAAAACTTGCGTTATAATCTTCTGTCACCGTTCTAATATCACACTTGAGTAATAGTTTATCCGCTGATGATATATTACCAAGTAGTTTACTCAATTCGTTTTTAAGTAATATTTTTTTAAAGGTTAGAGGTTAAAGGTTAAAGGTTAAAGGTTAGAGGTTAGGGGTTAGAGGTTAAATATGTGTAATTAACAACTGTCAACTGTCAACTGTCAACTGTCAACTGTCAGTTAGAGTAATAGAGTAGACAAATTAATTGCATCTATCTTCTGAAGATACTTACTATGACGACTTCTCAAATTCGCTTTTTGATGTGCGCCCCGGAATATTATGATGTAGACTATGTGATTAATCCTTGGATGGAAGGAAATATTCACAAGTCATCCCAAGAGCGAGCGGTGCAACAATGGCAAAAGCTACATCATGTACTTAAGGAACACGCGATTGTTGATTTGGTAAAACCCCATCAAGGTGTTCCTGATATGGTTTTTACAGCTAATGCTGGCTTGGTATTAGGTGAAAATGTGGTGTTAAGTCGCTTTCTCCATAAAGAGCGTCAAAAAGAAGAACCTTATTTCAAAGCATGGTTTGAAGAAAATGGCTTTACCGTTTACGAATTACCTAAAGATTTACCTTTTGAAGGTGCAGGTGATGCACTTTTAGATCGTGAAGGGCGCTGGTTATGGGCTGGTTATGGTTTTCGTTCGGAATTGGATTCTCATCCTTTCCTGGCAAAATGGTTGGATATTGAGGTGTTATCGTTACGATTAACTGACGATCGCTTTTATCACCTCGATACTTGCTTTTGTCCTTTAGCAAATGGCTATTTACTTTATTATCCCGGTGCTTTTGACTCCTATTCTAACCGCTTAATTGAAATGCGAGTTGCACCGGAAAAACGCATCGCTATAGAAGAAACGGATGCGGTGAATTTCGCTTGTAATGCGGTGAATGTGGAAAGCATTGTGGTGATGAACAAAGCTTCCGATGCATTGAAAAAACGTTTAAAAAAAGTTGGTTTTGAAGTCATTGAAACACCGCTTACAGAATTTCTCAAAGCTGGGGGTGCGGCTAAATGTTTAACTTTACGGGTTAACGAACCTGTAAGAGAAGAATTACACGCTAATACTTACGTCGAAAGTCAAGTTGTCCGCATGGAAGGACATTTACTTGATTCCGGCTTAATTAACCGTGCTTTGGATTTAATCATAGACAATGGTGGTAGCTTCAAGGTGATGAATTTCCTCTTAGGGGAACAGCGTCAAAGTACTTCTGCTGCTGAGGTGAAAGTTTCTGCTCCTTCCCATGAAGTTATGGAAAGCATTGTATCCCATCTGATTGACTTGGGGGCGATGAATTTACCGGAAAATGAGGAAGATGCCAAACTTCAACCTGTAATTCAAAACGGAGTTGCACCTGATGATTTCTACGTTAGTACTATTTATCCTACCGAAGTACGAATTAACGGTGAATGGGTGAAAGTACAAAACCAACGTATGGATGGTGCAATCGCAATTACTCAAACTTCTCAAGGAACTGTAGCACAATGTAAAATATTGCGAGATTTAGAAGTAGGGGAAAAAGTAGTTGTAGATGTACAAGGTATCCGTACCATCCGTAAAACCGAATCGCGAGAAAAACGCAATACTGAAGAATTCAGCTTTATGTCTGCTGGTGTTTCTAGCGAACGCCGCGTAGAGTTAATTGTAGAACAAGTTGCCTGGGAATTACGTAAAATCCGCGATTCCGGTGGTAAAGTTGTTGTCACAGCAGGACCCGTAGTTATCCATACTGGTGGTGCCGAACATCTGTCGCGATTAATACGGGAAGGTTATGTACAGGCGTTATTGGGTGGAAATGCGATCGCAGTTCACGACATCGAGCAATCAATGATGGGGACATCCTTGGGTGTAGACATGAAGCGGGGTGTTTCAGTACGCGGGGGACACCGGCACCACCTTAAAGCCATCAACAGCGTCCGCCGTCACGGTAGCATCGCCAAAGCCGTACAAGCCGGAATGATTCAAAGAGGTGTAATGTACGAATGTGTCAGAAATAACGTACCTTTCGCCCTTGCCGGTTCGATTCGAGATGACGGACCTTTACCCGATACTCAAATGGACTTAATTAAAGCACAACAAGAGTACGCGGAATTACTGAAAGATGCGGATATGGTATTAATGTTATCTACAATGCTGCATTCCATCGGAGTAGGTAATATGACACCTGCTGGGGTGAAAATGGTTTGTGTCGATATTAATCCAGCAGTAGTAACAAAGTTGAGCGATAGAGGTTCAGTAGAATCAGTTGGGGTGGTGACAGATGTGGGATTATTCCTAAGTTTATTAGTACAGCAATTGGATAAATTGACAAGTCCCTATACCGCTGAAGTCGGTTAGTTAAATCATAATGTAGAGACGTAGCACTGCTACGTCTCCCGAATTATGGATACCCAACCACAGAATTTCATCACCCCAAAAAATGCAAATAACAGTTTCCCACAAACAACTGCAAATCAACCCGGTAAGTTTTATCGCCGACTTCCTACTTACAGGAATGGTAATCGGACCAATTTTGGCTCCCTTTCTTGCTGCTTCTGGGTTGCCAATTTTACCTCAAATCGCCCAGATAATTTATTTCATGGGTAATCATGTATGTCCCCAACCCCAGATGGGAATTGAATTAGCATCACCTTTTATCATGGCTGTATGTATGCGGTGTTACGGAACTGTAATGGGTTTATTTATTACCCGCTTACTATATCTTACGGATAATGGAAAAGCTTCCTACTGGTTGCATCAATACGGTTGGAATGGTGCTGCGTTTTCAACAGTATTAATGATGGCATATCCCTTAGAAATGGCAGCGCAAATATTAGGTTGGTGGAATTTTGACAATTTAGTAGTTGTACCCTTTGGGTTAATTACGGGTTTAGCTTGGGGGTTGTTTACCATGCCGATTTTACATGGTGATTTGAAAAAATCTGTTTAAAAATTTCAATTTTGTTTAGTGTTGACTGCTATGAATATTAACCAATTGCTCAATCAAAGCTTCGACATAAATGTGGTTATTATACTGCTTAAGCACTAATTGATAACCAATTTCAGCTAAAGCTTCAGCCTGTTTGGGATTTTTTAATAGGCTGTTAATTGCTTGACTCAAGCCCTGAGAATCACCGGAATTGACACCCCAAACAGCTTTTGCATCGATTAATTCTTGGATAATTCCAGATCCACGAGTAATTATAACTGGCTTCCGACAAGCAAGTGCTTCAAACAGAGTCGATAAACCAGCTTGAAAATTGTTTGGGTAAAGGGTAATTACAACAATGTCAGCATCACAGTAAAGCTGTACCAAAGAATTCCAATCATAGAAACCGTAGGACATATTTGCAGGAAGAACTTTGGGAAAACATCGGGAAGTAAGAATTTTTGCTGGAGATACAGCGCTAATTTTCACGTCAACATTAAGAGATTCGGTTGCTCGTGCTAGAGTTCGATAATCCCGTTGCTCTAAACCTCCACTAACAATTAACGGACGAGACTTATTTGGTGAAGCGGATTTTGGAGTAAAGAATGATGTGTCTGTAGGTTGATAAGGAAACAAACATACACGATTTTTAGGTAAATTTAAATAATCCCGTAGAAAATCAGCTTGGTCTATACTGGCTGTTAGAAATAGATCGACGCGGTTTCTGATTCGGAATAACTTCAAAGCTAAACGTCCTCGCGGTCTATTAAGATTATGGATAAACACAACTACTTTCGGTCTTCCGTGTCTTCCTCCACAAAATGTTGCAATCGGTATTCCTACGGACTCATCGATACAAAATATCACATCATTCCTAGCTAATTCCGATGATAATTTACGAGCCAAAGACCAATGATGTTTAGACCCGATAATCTTTTCATATACTAAATCGATTGGTAACAAAAATCTTGACTTGGTTGATGAATTTTTGCGTTTAGAAGTCTAATTGTATCGAATATAACATGAGTAGGACGTTTACCAATCTGAGCATCTTGTTTGAGAATCTCTAAATCAAAACAAGAACTGAGAGCTAAATGATATGCCATTCCAGATTTTAAATTTTACTTTTTAAGTGAATGCATTTATTGAATATCATGTTTCTCCTTTTGTTCGTTTATTTAATTTGATTTAATATTTCATAAAAGTTCATAGAACTAGAAGTCGGGTTTGTTTTTTTTTACCCCACTTCTCTCCTAGACTATTCCCAATTCCCAATTCCCAATTCCCTATTCCCTATTCCCAATTCCCTATTCCCCCCAACCCTATTTACTGTAGTTAGATTATGACGTTGCCAAGATTTTTTAGATTCAGTTTGACGTGAAAGAGTTTCGTAGAAAATTTCAATAATTCTATCTACTTTTGAATCCCAATATATTAGGTGTTATTAACAATTATTTATCTTTACTTACATTTTAATAATAAACTGTAAAGAAAACTGAATTCATATTAAAAACTGAGAACTAATCAATCATAGTTAAATAATTTTTTGAATAGGAATTCCGAAACCTAAAAAATATCTTATATATAAAAACAATGCCAATACTGCAATATAAAATATAGTTGTTTGAATATCTTGGGTAATACAAGAAAGTCTTTCCCGCCAAAGTCCATATAAATTGACAAAGTATAAAGGTAAATCACTAAGAGCAATGGTGACAATTGCACCTATTAAACCAAATTTATAATATGCGACGGGTAATCCAAAACCAATCGTGACAAAGCGAGCGAAGTTACTTTGAGCTAAATACAAAGGTTTACCAATTGCTAATAAAGCAGGACTAATTGTATAAAATAACAACGAAAACCAAATACCACCGCATAAAATCGGCATCATCCATATTGCTTGTGCGTATCTATCGTCATAAAGCGTACCTATAAGTAAATCACCTACAGTTACTAAAGCCGCTAATACAACAGCACAACCCAGCAGTAAAAGTCTGCGCTGACTAATAATTTTTTCTCGGAGAATTGAACGAGGTAATTCGGTTTGATTAGAAATTGCCGGAAAAATTACTTTATAGCTGAGCTGCTTGATTACCTGACTTGGTAAACTCGCTAAAGTATAAGCAATTGTATAGACTCCCAGTAAACTAAAAGAAAGCAATTTACCTAAAATTAAACGGTCACTTTGCTCGGATAAAAACATTAAGGCTGATGACATAAACATCCATTTACCAAAAGAAAGAATCTCTTTTACTGCATCCTTATCCCAAGCAAAACGATTTCGATATCCAGAGATTAAAAAATGGCTACCGACCATTTTATATATAGCACCTAGCAGCAACCCAAATGTTAATGCCCAAATACTCGGATTAAACGAAGTCCATCCTATTAGGCAAACTAAAGTAAATACTTGGACGCTCAACTCAAACAAAGTTGATTTTCTCAAATCTAAGTTACGCATCAAAGTCAAAATACTGCTTGAACTAAACCCATCTAATACTGAAGATAAACCTACAATTGGTATTAACCAAAGTAAACGTTCTTCTTCATAAAATGAAGCAACCGGGAATGCCAAAATTAAACAAAATAACCAGATTATCCAACCGCGAATTATTTGTAATGTCCAAGCAGTATCTAAAAAATCAGGTTCATCACCGCGTTTACTACTAACAATACTTTGAGAAATACCAATATCAGAAAATAACTCTATACCCATCCTTAAGGTATTTACAATAGCCATTAAACCAAAAAATTCTGGGACTAATAAGCGAGTCAGAATCAAATTACCACCAAAGCGAGCAACTTGACTCATTCCATAACCTAAAATTGTCCAAACTGCACCCCGGTAAGCTAGCTTTTTCAAAGATGTCATAACTGTAAGAAATCTATATCTATGGAAGTTCACTTTGGGGTTGAATTATCCAACTGAGACTGTCTCAGACTCTTATTTTACAGATAAAAACCATTTAGTTAAGGTTGTCTTCAAGGTTAATATATTGGCAATCAATAAACTCAAACTTTAGTAAGATTTAGGCAATATGTTACTGAAAAACTGATTATTGCCTAGCGGTGAGTTCAGTTGGCGGTGTCATTTTCTGTCCTGCCAAACTAGCGAACCCGAAGCTTAATCCATGAATTACCGCTACTTTCATAGGGGTTGGTTTTACGTAAGTCGTGTTTAGTTTTGAATAGCAATAAGTTGTAAAAAACTCTAATTAGAACCGATTTCAGGTGTTATGCAAATGTTAAACATAGTTATTTGATAATATTTACATAACTTTCGATCAATTGAAACAATATCATAATGTTTGTTCAAAGTAAAATCACTCATTCTGTTGAAAATATAAATTTTCAATGTAGAATAAAGATTGTTTTTAAAGTTATTGTAAAGATTATTGTTCAATTAGCATGATGATGATGTAATTTTTAACTAAGAAAGTAGCTAAATCAAGATGTGTAGGCATTTACTTTAAACAATAGGTGCAACAGTAGCTAATTGTCTGTAGAAGTGCTTAAATCTTAAACGAGTGTATTTTTCTTGCCGTCATCAATCTTGCTGATTGCGGCGATTATATTCAGTTGATCAATTCTATCTTGCGATCATCTCAAACATAGGTAATCAGCAAAGATAGTTCTGGGAATAATCAGATTTATTATTTGGACTTTAAGAATCAAATAAAAATCAAATAAAAATCAAATAACAATCAAAATAAAAATCAAAATTAATTTTGTTTGTACTAGCTGAGACAAAAATTATAGTCATCCATCATAAATTAACCTAGAAGTCAATATGATAAGTAGCTTTAAATCAGGAAAATCAAGCATTCATTAGACAGTTTTATGTTCATAATTCATACTAATACGAATACAAATTATGAATTCACCAGCTTTATCTGGAACTTCAACTAAGAAACAAAAAATCCATTTTCATTTTGTTGACAGTTTGCGTGGAATCGGTGTTACATGGGTTGTTTTGTACCATATTTATGCAACTAGACGTTTAGTCGAATTAAGCAAAATTATACCAGATTGGTTAGAAAATGTTCTGTTTAAGTGGGGTAGTTTAGGTGTGGCAATTTTCTTTGTTTTAAGTGGATTTGTTATAGCCCATTCTCTACGCACAGCTACGATTAATCCATCTTATGTAGGGCGTTTTTCCCTACGACGTTTAATTAGACTTAGCCCTCCGTACTATGTAGCAATTTTGTTGGCTTTGGTGTTTGCTTTATTATCATCGGTTGTTCAAAATGAAGCCTTTGCACCGATGAATCAAGCTTTTTCTACGGGAAGATTGGTTGCACATTTATTTTACGTACACGAATTTTTTGGGTTTAAGTCATTCGATAATATTTATTGGACGTTAAATTTAGAAATTCAGTTTTACCTGGTATTTTGTACGCTATTAGGTTTAGCGCAGTGGTTAGATAAATTGAACAGTAAAGAATGGGGAAAAGCAATCGTTTTTGTTCCTACTGCAATTCTTGCTGTGACTTATCCTTTGGGGATATTTACAGATAACGGGTTGGGTGCGGTGTTGTTTTTTCCATTGTACTACGGTTTTTTATTAGGGATATTTGCTTATTGGTGCTGGCAAGGTAATCTGAAATCTATATATTTTTACCTGTATGCTGCCGTTATATTAGCAGGAGGAATAATTAATTCTTCTCTGTTTGCGATAACTTGCGTGATTGTATCTACTCTTTTACTAGAGGTTGGTAAAGCAAATCGGATGCAGGATTTATTGAATTGGCAACCGCTTCAGTTTTTAGGTCGTATTTCTTACAGTTTATATCTAACTCATAATATCGTGGTTGGTAGCGTTTTATTCTTAGTATTCAAATTCTTAAAAGCGAATTTGTTTACTGAATTGATCTGTTTAGTGGTAGCAGTAGTAGTAAGTCTTGTCTTTGCTGCAATTATTTATGAATTAGCAGAAAAGCCATCCATAAAAATGAGTCGCAAAGTCAAACTTAGAGAAAATACGGAGGCTATTAAAGCATGAAATTATTAGTTACCGGAGCATCTGGTTTTTTAGGAAAATATGTAGTTGCAGAAGCATTAAAACAAGGTTTTCAAGTTCGTGCGGTAATTAGACATAGTTCTGATGAAAAACGTTTACCTTGGCGCAATTGGGCAAATTTAGAATTAATACCTATCGATTTAAGTAAATCCGAAAAACTAGAAGATGCTTTAAAAGATATAGACACTGTAGTGCATTTAGCCGCAGCCAAACAGGGAAATTACGATACGCAGTATGCGAATACAGTTACGGCTACCGAAAATTTACTCAAAGCAATGGTAACGGAAAATATCAAACGCTTGGTTGCCATCAGTACATTTAGTGTGTTCGATTACTTACATATCCCTGCTGGCGAAATCATTGATGAAAATTCACCCATTGAAAGTCAGCCTACTCATAGAGATGTTTACGCTCAAACTAAATTGATTCAAGAAAGCCTGTTTCGAGATTTTGAACAGATAAATCAAGGAAAAGTGACAATTATCCGTCCAGGGATAGTTTACGGAAGAAACAATTTATGGAATGCCCATTTAGGAATAAACTTAAAAAACCGTCTGTGGATTCGCATTGGTGGAAACGCTCAACTTCCCCTTACTTATGTAGAAAATTGCGCCCAAGCAATAGTTAGTGCTTGTACGTCTCAAAAAGCTATCGGTAAGACTTTGAATATTGTCGATAATAATTTACCAACACAAAAAGTTTATACTGAGAAGATTTTCCAACTTCTACCGCATCAACCTTCTACAATCGGTATTAACTGGGCTGCTATGGGTTGGTTATCTCGTAGTGCTTGGTTATTTAATAATGTATTACTGTTGGGAAAAATTAAACTACCTGGAATTTTAGTACCAGCACGTTTAGATGCTCGCTTTAAACCATTTCGCTATAGCAATAATAAAGCTCAACAAATATTAAATTGGCAACCTAAATATTCTTTAGATGAAGCATTGAAACGTAGTTGTAGCGATGTCGATTTACTTTCAGATGCAGCAAAGATAAAGGTTAAAGGTTAAAGGTTAAAGGTTAAAGGTTAAAGGTTAAAGGTTAAAGGTTAAAGGTTAAAGGTTAAAGGTTAAAGGTTAAGGTAAGGTAAAGGTTAAAGGATGAACGTAG
>JAAUSO010000195.1 GCA_012033205.1 Richelia sp. SL_2_1
ACGTAATGTAGAGACGTTATATATAACGTCGTCTACAAGATTTCTGGTAAAATCTGACTACTAGTTGGTGAGAAGTCGGGTTTTTATGATATACACCCTTTACATCGGGCAACAGTTATAAAAACCCGACTTCTTGGTACTATTACTTATTCGCTTGGGGTTTAGGTGTACCAGGAATGGTAATATCTATAGGCGTTATCTGCGATGCAAGTTGTGTAAGTGGGGGATTGATAGCGGTTTGATTACCTACTACAAGAAAAACTAAATTTTCTGGCTTGAGATGTTCTTTAGCAACTCGCTGTACATCTGTAACCGTAGTATTTTCCACTTCCTTTTGATAGGTAAACAAGAAATCTTGAGGATAACCGTAATATTCATAGCGCATCAAACGTGATAAAGTTTGAGCAGGGTCTTGGAAATTGAATACAAAAGAATTCAAAGTAGAATCTTTAGCAAAAGCTAATTCTTGAGCCGTTACAGGTTGAGTTTGAATCCGTTTGATTTCTTGTTGGATAGCTTTAACAAATTGTACAGTAGCATCAGAACGTGTTTGTCCCCCAGAAATAAACATTCCTGGATAATCAAAACGGGGACTCCAATAACCGTATACTGAATATGCTAAACCTTGTCGCGATCGCACTTCATTAAACAATCTACCACCGAATCCATTTAATATCCCATTCATCACATCCAATTCGGGATAATCTGGGTTAGCGAATTTACCGGCGATATGTCCAATAAGTACATTACTTTGAGTTAATTGTGGCTGGTTTACAAAGAATACACCACCCATTTTAGCTTGGGAAACTTGGGGTAATTGAGGTTTCTTGAACTGCGGATTTGCTTTCCATTTACCAAATGTTTGTTGAATCAGAGATTTCATTTTTGCAGAATCAAAATCCCCTTCAATTCCCAAAATCATATTATTAGGATAATAGTACTGTTGGTAGAATTTCACCAAATCATCGCGGGTAATATTATCTAGGGTTGTATATTCGGGGATACGAGCATAAGGACTATTTTCCCCGTAAATCAGTTTCTGAAATTCCCGTTGTGCAATATCGTCTGGGCTATCGTTGCGACGTGCAATACTACCCTTCATTTGGGTTTTTGCTAAATCCAACTGATTTTGAATAAAAGCCGGTTGTTGTAAGACTTCAGCAAACAATCTCAAAACTGTATCTGTATCTTCGCTGAGTGCTTCAAAAAAGCATTCCCAGAAGTTTCATCAATACTAGTTTCTACCGAAGCTGCTCGTTGTTCCAACATTTGATTGAGTTTATCAGGAGGATGTTGTTGAGTTCCTCCAGTACGCATTACATTACCCGTCAACTCAGCCAAGCCAACTTCTGTAGCAGGTTCAAAACGAGAACCAGTATGAATTAAAGCCCTACCATTTACCAACGGTAACTCATGATTCTCCATTAAATAAACTATCATGCCGTTTTCAAGTTGGTACCGTTCGTATTTGGGTAACTTGATTTCTCCTACCGGCTTGAATTCCAATTCTGTGTAATGCTTTGGCGTATAATTACCTTGCGGCGTTACTTGCTGAGCCATCGCACCAGAAAGGTTAAAACTTACTAGTACAAAAGCAAAACAAACTAGTAGCGAGTAAAGCAATTTTTTCACTTTTTTATTGTGCCTTTTTCTTTGAATTTTCATTTTTTCTTGGGAATAGGGAATTGGGAATAGGGAATTGGGAATTGGGAATTGGGAATAGGGAATAGGTAATTGGGAATTGGTAATTGAAGTTAAGATTTGAAAGTATTAGCGTCGCGTGTCTATCAAAATTAATTATTTCCCTCATCACCCATCACCCATCACCCATCACCCATTACCCATTACCCCTTGGGCAATAACTTACCAACGGTGCGATTTTCTGATACAAAAGTTTCTTTCGCTACACGCATCACATCTTGTGCAGTTACAGCTTGAATTTTTTCTAACTGTGCAAATAAATTCTTCCAAGAACCAGTTTTGATTTCATATTCTAATAATTGCTGCGCCATGCCCATATTAGAATCAAGGGAACGTAATAATCCCGCACGAGCATTAGTTTTAACTCGTTCTAATTCTTGTTCGGAAACTGGTTGTGTTTTCAAAGCTGCAATTTGTTCTCCTAATGCTGTCGCTACTTCATCAACGGTGTGTCCCGGTGCAGTTAATGCGTAGAACAACATTAAGTTAGGATATTTATCTCCGGGAAATCCACTAAATCCTTGAGCAGTGAGTGCTAATTGTTGCTTTTCTACCAAAGATTGATATAGTCGTGAAGTACGTCCATCACTGAGTAAACCACCGATAATGTCATAAACAGCATTGTCTGGATGGTTAAGACTAGGACGATGATAACCTTCTAAATACCAAGGTTGAGAAGGTAGATTTAATGTAAATTCTCGTTGTTGGGTTTGCTTGGGTTCTACCGGAAGTTTCTGCTCTGGTTTGGGTTTAGCTTCATAACGTCCAAAGTAAGCTTCAGCTATTTTTTGAACTTCAGCAGGGTTGACATCTCCCACAACCGCCACTGTTAGATTACTCGGTACATAGTACTTATCAAAAAATTGCTGTACGTCTTGAGTTGTCAAATTGCGGATATCTTCGTCATAACCAATTACCGGACGTTTGTAAGGATGTTCTTGAAAAGCAGTATCATTAAACTTTTCAATCATTTGTCCGATGGGTGAGTTATCTACCCGCATTCGTCTTTCTTCTAGAATTACATCTTTTTCCTTGTAAAACTCCCGTCGTAATTCAGGATTGAGAAAACGTTCCGATTCCAAAGACATCCACAGTTCTAACTTATTCGCAGGAAAGCTGTAAAAATATTTGGTAGCTTCTGTAGAAGTAGTCGCATTTAAACCTACTCCTCCCGCTTGTTCGACAATTCTACCTAATTCATTTTGATTGACAATTTCAGCAGCTTGGGCTTCCAATTTTTGAAATTGAGCTTGGAGTTGAGCAACTCGATTTTTTGTCCGGCTTTTTGGGCTTGTTGAATTTGGGCTGCTAATTTATCTATTCTATCCAGCAACACTTTTTCTTTAGCGTAATTTTTAGTACCAATTTTGTCAGTACCTTTAAAAGCTAAATGTTCTAAAAAGTGAGCAACACCAGTCTTTCCAATAGGTTCATCCACTCCACCAACATCAGCATAAGTCAAAAAAGAAACTACTGGTGCTTGAGGTCGTCGTAAAACAATGAACTTCATCCCATTATCTAACTTGAATTCCGTTAAATTTTCAACAACCCGATCTAAATAAGGTTGAATCGAAGTGTCATTAGATTGACTTGGAATTGCAGTTTGAGCAAATGCGATTCCTGGTACAAACAAAGAGTAGAAAACTAATCCTAAAAATAATCCGACTAGCCGACGTGAGAAATTTCCCATAATTATCCTTTTAAACTTTAACTTGACAAGAGTACCGCTTAAGCTGATTTCCCCGGAATTTGGGTCTATCTGTGTTCTCAGTAACCTTCAGGCATTAATCTTATATTAAGGATTTGGTACTTGTTGTACTTAACGTTAGACAATAATGCTACAAATGCAGTTCCGGCGCACTCACTATATCTGATATTATTATTTATGCGAGCTTTTAAATCCCCTCCCCCAGAAACACAAACACGCGATCGCATTTTACAAGCAGCACAAAAATTGTTTGCTTCCCAAGGGTTCGACGGTACTACTACCCGCGATTTAGCACAAGCAGCAGGTGTTGCAGAAGGAACTCTATTCCGTCATTTTTCCAATAAAAAAGCAATCTTAGTTGAAGTCGCAACCGCTGGCTGGGTAGATATTCTTACCGATTTACTCACCGAATTAAGCGAAATGGGCAGCTATAAAGCAGTAGCCCAAGTTATGCGTCGTCGGATGTGGAATTTACAAAAAAACGCCGACATGATGAAAGTTTGTTTCATGGAAGCCCAATTTCATCCCGACTTGCGCGATCGCATTCAAAAAGAAGTTATTGATAAAATGACTCATGTTGCCGAAGCTTTTTTTCAAACTGCAATGGATAGAGGAATCTATCGCAAGACAGATGCGAAACTTGTCGCTCAAGTATTCTTAGGAATGTTTGCCGTCGCAGGCTTTTCCCATGAAACTCTTATGGAACCCAACGCTTCCCCCCAAGAAAAACAAAAAATGGCAGAAGGATTAGCGGATATATTTCTCAATGGGGTATTAGAAAAAGAGTGAGGAGTTAGTTGACAGTTGACAGTTGACAGTTGACAGTGGTTGGTGGTTAGTGGTTAGAGGATGTTTTAAAAGTATCCGGCGCTTTTTTACCGCGACTACAGAAACAAAGTCCACCTGCGTGGACTATTTAATTTGGAACCCGCGCAGGCGGGTTTTGCTCGTGTAGGCGCGACTTATAGTCGCCCGGTAAATATAGCGGTTTTCATTTCAGTGCAATACAAATTTTACCTCACCCCGCCCTCCGGGCACCCCTCTCCTGTCGGGAGGAGAGGGGAAAGGGGTGAGGTTTTAGTGTATTGGACTCAACTGAAATTTGCTATAATAGAACAACCATCAACCATCAACCATCAACCAATAACCAATAACCAATAACCATCAACCATCAACCAATAACCATCAACCAAAAACCATCAACTAACAACTGTCAACTGACATGATGAATTAATTTAGCTTGTTCAAACCATTGTTGCACTTGTTCAACAGGAGGACATAAATCGCGTCGCTGTAAGGTTGCTACTTGTAAACGCAAAATTTGTTTATGTAATCGATGAGGAGGAGTAATAGTCAACTGCATTACCGAAGCAACCCCGGCGTGAAGCAACAATCCACAATATTGGGTTCCCACACTGGGAATCCGAGCTAAATCAGCTAGTGCAACCCATTTATTGACATACTGAATGTGAACTTGTAACTTAGTTGCCAGAAGTAATTTTTCTTGTACAGTTTTCCCTTGTTTTATCAAAGCTAAAGTACTTGTAACACCACAATTTTTTAAATTATCAATTTCATCTTGGCTTAATCCCGGCAATTCCTCAATAAGAAAATTACTTTCTTTAATACCATTAATTTTAGTTTTTGGTTTAAAAGACATTTCAATTTATCCATTATCAGTGATTAGTTAGAAATAAAAACTTAAGAGTCAAATAATTTTGGATTTTAAATTATGTCCTTCGGACACGCTACGAAGACAGGATTTTGGATTATAGGTTGTAAGTTAAGAGTTAGGAGTCAAAGAATTTTGGATTTTAAATTTGGGATTTTGGATTAAAAGATTTAGCAGTTAAAGAATTTTGGATTTTCGATTATTAGGTTGTAAATTATTAGGAATTAGGAGTTAGGAATTAATAATTTTTCTCCCCATCTCCTTGTCTCCCCATCCCCTTGTCCCCTTGCCTCCCCATCCTCAATTGCCATGATTACAAAATCTCTACCAGATATTCTACGTCAAAGACGAGAAAAATTAGCCAAATTAATCGATTTTCCGGCATTATTATGGTCTGGAAGTCCTAGCCCGCGTAACTTTTCTGCAAATATTTTCCCACATCGTTCTAGTAGTCATTTTCTCTATTTTGCCGGATTTCCTTTACAAAATGCGATGATTCGCTTAGAAGCTGGTAAAATGCAATTATTCATGGATGACCCCGCAGTAAGTAGCGCTTTGTGGCATGGAGAAATGCCAAATCGCGATCGCATTGCAGAACAAATTGGCGCGGATGAAGCTTACCCAATGATAGAGTTGGAATTTTATTTGCAAGGTGTGGCAACAATTGCCGTACAAGATGCAGCTTCATGGACTCAACAATCCCAATTATTAGATAGATGGATTTTACCGCAACGTGCGCCGGAAAATATCGACTTAGAATTAGCTAAAGCGATTGTTGAATTGCGTCTTACCCATGATGACGCAGCTTTAACTGAAATACGCAAAGCCGTAAGTGTGACTGTAGAAGCGCACAAAGCCGGTATGGCAGCGACATCCACAGCAAAAACTGAAGCACAAGTCAGAGCAGCGATGGAAGGTATTATCATCGCTCATAATATGACTACATCTTATAACAGTATCGTCACCGTGCGTGGGGAAGTATTACATAACGAACATTATGGAAACACCCTGCAACCCAATGACTTACTACTTGCTGATGTTGGTGCCGAAACTTCTACTGGTTGGGCTGCTGATGTGACTCGAACGTGGGCTGTTAATGGTAAAATGTCATCTACCCAAAGATATATTTATGACGTAGTTTTAGCCGCACATGATGCCTGTATTGACAAAATACGTCCCGGTGTGGAATATGAAGAAATTCATCTTTGTGCTTGTAGAGTTATTGCTGAAGGTTTAGTGAATTTGGGTATTTTACAAGGGAATCCCGAAGAGTTAGTAGATATGGATGCTCATGCATTGTTTTTTCCCCACGGTATAGGTCATTTACTGGGTTTAGACGTGCATGATATGGAAGATTTGGGAGATTTAGCCGGATACGAAACCGGAAGAGAAAGAAGCAGTCGTTTTGGTTTGGGTTACTTGCGTCTCAATCGACCTTTACGTACAGGAATGTTAGTAACAATTGAACCCGGTTTTTATCAAGTACCGGCAATTATCAAGAATCCTCAAAACCGCCAAAACTTCTCTAAATATGTTAATTGGGAACGTTTAGATGATTTTCATGATGTCCGAGGAATCCGCATCGAAGATGACGTTTTAGTTACTGATACAGAAGCAGAAGTTTTAACCGCAGCTTTACCAACACAAGCCGATGCTGTGGAAGAGTTAACCTGTCAATGAGTAATTCCCATCTTCTATAGAAGTAAAATTACTACCTCACTTCTATAATTCAGGTATTGAAATCAATCGTTAAAATAATTTACATTTATTAATAATTAATTAAAAGCTGATATATTTCGCAAGGAAGCGAAAATTATGAGAGTAAAATGGCGGAAACTGTTAGTTGAAACTTCTGCATGGGTAACTACTGAAGTTCTCTTGAATGTAGTTGGTTTGGATAACTTAGCAGACTATGGCGAGTTTGTTTTTCAAAGTAAAGTTATAGCCGATGCGACTGAAGCTTTTTCTAACCTAATTACTTTAGTTTCGTGAAATGACCTAACTATTCATGTTCAAAAATTGCACCTTGTCGCTTTAAATATAATTTGACATCATCGCTAATGCCTATATTATCTCCAAAGCGAGAATTTTCAACTTTTGCATGAGTCAAATTAGTATTGGTTAAATTTGCTTTTCTTAAATCGGCATTATATAGATTGGCATTTTCAAGGTTGCTATTTGCTAAATTAGCTTTCTCTAAACAAGCTTCGCTCAAATTGGCATTTTTCAAATTAGCATTATCTAACTGAGCATTGTTCAAATTAACTGATTCTAGATTGGCATCTTTTAACTTAGCTGTACATAGTTGAGCGTGTTTGAGATTAGCGCGAGTTAAGTTAGCATTATTAAGTTTTACATTATTCATATAGGCAGAAGTTAAATCGGCATTGACTAACTGAGCATTATTCAGATTGGCATTCCACAGATAAGCTTTATGAAGTTGGGCATTAGTTAAATTAGCATTTAGTAATTTAGCATCACTGAGGTTTGCATTTATTAATATGGCATTGATTAAGCAAGCATGATTAAGCTCGGCTGTACTGAGGTTAGCATCTTTTAAATTAGCATTATTTAGATTAGCACCTGTTAACTTAATGCTGTTGAGGTTAGCACTTAATAACTGAGCATTTACTAATTTAGCATTGCGTAAATTGGCTTCACTCAAGTCAACTCCTATCAACTGGGCATCTGTTAAATTAGCACCACTCAATTCAACACCGCTCAAATACATATTATTGAAATTAATACCAATTAAATTAACCTCTTTTAAGTCAGCGAAAATCAAGTTTAAACTGCTAATATTGTTAACTTGGGTAATTTGATTCAGGATTTTTTCTCGCATATTATCTTGTTCTTGAGTTTCGACATTCTCAACTGTATTCGGAATTTCATTTTTTAAATAATTTTGTTTATTTAACAAGATATTTCCAACAATAAAAATTAAGCCAGCACCTAAACTGATACCAATTAATAAAAATGATGGTTTATTCGTAATTATCAGTGAAAGAAATATATAACTTGTGAGAACTACAGCTATTAATTGGAATGCGAAATATAATCTATCTTTAAAAGATTCCGATAAATGATTTTTTTTCGAGTTAGTTGTATTCATAGTTAATAAGTATCTTTAAATAAAAATTAATTGTGATTTTATTGTCAATAGCAATAGTTGATATTACATACATAATTGTATTATATGCAAGAAATGTTTGATTATTTAATTATTGAATTATTTAATTATTTAAATTATATTTTTGTACTTTTGCGATCGCAAGTACAAAAGATATCATTGTGTAGCGGCTTTGAACACGGATTAAAAGGGATTACACTGATTACACGGATTTAATTACCCATTACCCATTACCCATTACCCATTACCCATTACCCATTCCTCAATTTTGCCCGCATTGGAGGAACAGAAGTGCGTTTATCAATTAAAAACTATTAAGCTGTTATATAGCGCGTTAATATGCTTGCTGACTAATAGAAATTGAATTATGTTTGATGCACTAGCCGACCGTTTAGAATCTACCTGGAAAAAGCTCCGGGGACAAGATAAGATTTCTCAATCCAATATTCAGGAAGCTCTGCGAGAAGTACGCCGTGCCTTATTAGAAGCGGATGTCAACCTGCAAGTAGTCAAAGAATTTATTAGCGAAGTTGAAGCTAAAGCACAAGGGGCTGAAGTTTTAAGTGGGGTGCGTCCCGATCAACAGTTTATCAAAATAGTTAATGACGAATTGGTAAGAGTCATGGGGGAAACAAACGTTCCCCTCGTACAAGCCGAAGTAGCACCTACTGTAGTTTTGATGGCTGGTTTACAGGGTACTGGTAAAACCACCGCCACAGCCAAGTTAGCCCTACACTTGAGAAAATTAGAACGCAGTTGTTTGATGGTTGCTACAGACGTTTACCGTCCCGCTGCCATCGATCAATTGATCACTTTAGGTCAACAAATTGACGTGCCGGTATTTGAACTGGGAAGCGATGCAAATCCAGTTGAAATTGCCCGTCTGGGGGTAGAACACGCGAAGGCAGAAGGAATAGATACCGTAATTATTGATACCGCCGGTCGTCTGCAAATTGACGAAGACATGATGGCGGAGTTAGCCCAGGTAAAACAAACCGTCCAGCCCCATGAAACGCTGCTGGTAGTAGACGCGATGACTGGTCAAGAAGCAGCAAATTTGACTCGTACCTTTCACGAACAAATTGGTATTACTGGGGCAATTCTCACTAAATTAGACGGTGATAGCCGTGGTGGTGCGGCACTATCGGTAAGAAGAATTTCTGGTGCGCCGATTAAATTTGTTGGTGTGGGTGAAAAAGTAGAAGCACTACAGCCCTTTTATCCCGAAAGAATGGCATCGCGAATTTTGGGAATGGGAGATGTATTAACCCTTGTAGAAAAAGCCCAGGAAGAATTTGACCTCGCCGATGCTGAAAAAATGACAGAGAAAATGCTGTCGGCGAAGTTTGATTTTACCGACTTTCTCAAACAGCTGCGTTTGCTGAAAAATATGGGTTCCCTCGGAGGTATCATGAAGATGATTCCGGGGATGGGTAAAATTTCTAACGAACAACTAGAACAAGGACAATCTCAGTTGAAGCGCTGCGAAGCGATGATTAAGTCCATGACTCAGGAAGAACGCAAAAATCCTGATTTATTGGCAAGTTCTCCCAGTCGTCGGCGACGGATTGCAACTGGAAGCGGTTTTAAAGAGAAAGATATCAGCAAATTAGTCAGTGATTTCCAGCGAATGCGGAGTATGATGCAGCAAATGGGTCAAGGCAACTTTCCCGGAATGGGAGGGATGTTTGACGGTATGGGCGGCAATCCAATGGCTGCCGGTAATCAGGCTGCACCAGGATGGCGCGGTTATCCCGGTGGTGCTGGCGGTAAGAAAAAACCGAAAAAAGACAAGAAGAAAAAAGGTTTTGGTACCCTTTAACCTTTAACCTCCAACCTTTGACCTCATAGATAGCGCTTCCTGCCGTGTGAGTGCTAGAATTAGCATTTGCTACTTGTGGGAAATTTTTATCTTCCTGCGATCAAGAGCATTAGCCTTTTAGGTCAAATGCTTCCATAATGTTAAATAGATTTATCGCCAACTAGTAGTTGTCAACCAACACCATTAAAATTAGGAGCATAACTTCTTAATCATGATTAAACTCCGCCTCAAGCGATTTGGCAAAAAACGAGAAGCTAGTTATCGGATAATTGCCATCAATAACCTTGCTCGTCGTGATGGTCTTCCCCTTGAAGAATTAGGTTTTTATAATCCTAGAACCAATGAAGTAAAATTAGACGTTCCCCGCATTGTGAAGCGGTTACAACAGGGCGCTCAACCAACTGACACCGTGCGTCGCATTTTAACAAAAAATAATGTTTTTGAACAAGTCCGTGCAGAAGCTGTATCCTCATAACGCAGGAGAAACGAACCCCCGTACAACTCCCGATTACATTGGTTTAGTAAAATTCTTGATTCAGCCGTTTTTGGAGTCTCCAGAATCTTTAAGCGTTGATTGCGAAATTTCTGGTAGCAGTAAACGAGTTTGGATTCGTATTGCCTTTGATAGTGCAGATAAAGGTAAAGTATTTGGTCGTGGAGGACGCAATATTCAGGCGATTCGCACGGTGATTTCTACTGCTGCTCAAGCCGCCGGACAATCGGCACACCTAGACATTTACGGTAGTAATGAAAGTCGGGAAGATGCGCCTGTATCGACTATTAATGCTAATGGCGAAGAAGAGAATAGACAATTACCGATGCCCAAACCTAAAACAAAACGTGGTGACGGAAACAGAAATTTCACCCAACCCCGTACTCGTATTTGATTGAAACAATATTTATTATTTATTGTTTCTTGTTGGATTCGCTATCAGCCCTATGGCTGATAGTAAACAACAAATAAGATTTGTCTCTCCACTGGAGCATTTTTGTTAGTTTTGTTAATTTTGTTAATATTTACTGCTTACTAAGAATAAACACTATGGCAGATGCCATAACAATTGAATTACCAGATATTCCAAGTGCTATAGCGTTAGCAGGAAATGAGGAAGAAAACCTCAAAACCCTATCGCGACAAACTGGAGCCACAATAGTACTACGGGGGCAAGAATTATATGTTAGTGGCACAGAAAAACAAATCGATTTGGTTCGTCGGTTGGTAAAATCTTTAGAAGATATTTGGACGAACGGTAATATACTATCTCTCGCCGATATCTTAACTGCGCGTCAAGCCCTCGATACTCATCGAGAAGATGAACTGCAAACATTACAAAAGGATGTACTTGCTAAAACTCGTCGTGGTGAACAAATTCGCGCTAAAACCTTTCGTCAGCGACAGTATATTGAATCAATACGCAAGCGTGACTTAACATTTTGTATTGGCCCGGCTGGTACTGGTAAAACATTTTTAGCAGTCGTCGTTGCCGTGCAAGCGTTGCTTGATAATAAGTATGAGAAACTTATTTTAACTCGTCCAGCGGTAGAGGCAGGTGAAAAACTCGGTTTTTTACCGGGAGATTTACAGCAGAAAGTTAATCCTTATTTGCGTCCACTTTATGATGCTATCAACGAATTTATTGATCCGGACAAAGTACCATCACTAATCGAAAAAGGAGTAATTGAAGTTGCACCTTTAGCTTATATGCGGGGGAGAACTTTAAATAATGCTTTTGTCATTGTGGATGAAGCTCAAAACACGACACCAGCACAGATGAAAATGCTTTTAACTCGTTTGGGTTTTCGTTCCCGTATGGTAGTAACGGGTGATATGACGCAAAGCGATTTACCATCACAGCAACCATCGGGATTATTAACAGCCTTTCAAATTTTAAAGCACGTAGAAGGCATCGCATTCTGTGAATTTTCTCAAAAAGATGTTGTCCGTCATCCTTTAGTACAGCGGATTGTCGCTGCTTACGAACAGTATGAAAAGTAAACAGTTGACAGTTGACAGTTGACAATTGACAGTTGACAGTTAACCTTTAACCTTTAACCTTTAACCTTTAACCTTTAACCTTTTAACCTTTAACCTTTAA